>CAYGQY010000187.1:0-4426 GCA_964352195.1 uncultured bacterium | reverse complement strand
CAGCGGCGCCCTGGTGCTCTATGGCGCGGTGGAACGCCACGCCCTGCCGCCGGAGTGCCCGCCCCATCTCCAGATCGACTGGCCCGACCCCGGCTCCCTGTTCGTCTCGGTGAGCCGCGAGGGGGATGGGCGGGCGCCGGCCGGTCAGGCCACGGTGATCGCCAGCGTGTTCACCCCTGCGCGAGCCTGGTGTTCCCTGGAGGAGAACGCCTACGCCGAGGCGAAACGGAGGGCGCGAACCGGCATCGAAGCCGGGCTGGAGCGGCTGCTGGGACTCACGGCCGCGGACTGGCGCCACGCCGAGCTCGCCACTCCCCGGGGCTTCGCCCGCTGGACCGGTCGGCCGTTCGGATTCGTGGGGGGGCTGGGCCAGCATCCCTCCCGCTTCGGGCCGTTCGGACTGGCCAGCCGCACTCCCCTGCCGGGGTTCTGGCTCTGTGGGGATGCCATCCATCCCGGGGAGGGCACGGCCGGGGTGACCCTCTCGGCCCTGATGACCTGCCGGCAGCTGCTGGCCGGGCGGGGCCAGGCCCTGAGCCTGGTCCGGGGGGACCCAGCCGGCCCGTCTGGGCCCCCCTGAGCCGGCTCAGAGAAACTCCGGCCGCAGTTCCCGGCTGCGCTCCAGCTCCGCCTGTAGGGCCGGCCCGTCCTCGCGCCGCAGGCAGCCCTCGATCTCCCCCAGGGAAGCGCGGTAGCAGGCCAGGGCCTGCAGCAGGGCATCCCGGTTGTGCAGGGCCATCAGGACGCCGAGCTCCGGGTTCCCTCCGCCGACGCGGGTGGTGTCGGCAAAGCCACTGGAGGCGAGGGCGCGAACCAGGGTGGGGTCCGCGGCCCCCGCCCCACCACTCCGGTCCACCGCCAGCAGCAGGGAAGCGCTCACCAGGACGGGCAGGTGGGAGATCAGGGCCACCGCCCGGTCATGGGCGCTCGGGTCACATTGCAGCCAGCGGGCCTCAAGGGCTTCGGCCAGGCTCCGCACCGTCGCCAGGGCCTCCGGATCAGTGTCCGCCGCGGGGGTCACCACCCAGGGGCGGCCCCGGAACAGATGGCGCTGGCCGGCCTCCACCCCGGCCGCCTCCGTCCCCGCCATCGGATGGCTGGCGACAAAACGGGGATGGAGGCCCTGCCACCGGGCCAGGACCGCCGCCTTGAGCGAGCCCACATCGGTGACCACGGCATCCCGCGGCAGGGCCTCCAGCAGGGCACCCGGCGGATCCAGCAGGCGATCGAGGGGAAGGGCCAGCACCACCAGGCCGCACCCGTCCAGCACCGCGGGGTCGGTGCTGGCCCGATGGGCCAGCCCCCGCTGGCAGCCACGCTCGGCGGTTCCCTGCCGGTGCACCAGGGCCCGCACCTCCAGATCCATGGCCCCCAGATCGAGGCCGATGGAGCCGCCGATCAGCCCGAGGCCCACGACCCCCACGGGTCGTTCACGCCAGAGGGATGTCATCGCTGGTACGGCCGCATCAACTCAGCTTCCTACGATTCGGCGATGTTGGAAGCCCGCGCCCACCAGCAGCTCAAACAGCTCCTGCGTCAGGAGGGTGGAATCCGCTGGCCCCATCACCTGACCCTGAGCCGTCTGGTGGCCCGCAGCCTTCGCCGGGCCGACCACACCCTCATCCGGCTCGCCCCCGGCAGTGATCCCGACTGGCTCGTGGGCATGTTGGTGCCCCTGGCCCTCAGCGACGCCCCGCTGGCCCTGGTGGTGAGCGATGCCCTGAGACAGCGGTTGCAGCGGGTGGAGCTGCCCCGGTTGCGGACGGTGGGCCTCCACCTGCCCTGCTGGGAGGGATCGATCGCTCCGGCCGAGGCCCGCCTCTGGTTGCTCAACCACCGGGAGCTGGCGGAGGCCTGGCGTGCCGGGCAGCTGGGCGCTCGCCAGCTCGTGGTACCGGAAGCGGAGCAGCTGGAGCCGATGCTGCGCCTGGCCCTCGACCGGCCGCTTGCCGGCCGTCACTGGGAACAGTTGCGCCGCAGCCTCCCCAGCGCCGACCCCAGCCTGCTGGCCCTGCATCACCGGCTCAGTCAGCGGATCCTCGGCCACCCCCCCAGCCCCTCCGGCCTGGTACCGGTCGAGCCGGAGGAAGAGGCCCCTCTGCGCCAGCTGCTGGCGTTGATCGCGCCGCTGCCGGAGCCCTGGGACCAGTGGCTGGCGGCCCAGGGCCAGAACTGGACCAGCTGGGCGGCCGTGGACCGTCAGCTGCTCCACTGGACCCTGCACCGGCAGCCCCTGGAACCGCTCAAGGTGATGGGCGGGCTGCTGGAGGGACGCGGGGCGGTGCTGGTGGGACAACTGGGCCCCGAAGACGGGGTCGCCGGGCTGGCGCCCCAGGTGACGGTGAACCTGGCCGATCCCCCCCTGGCCGATCCCCTGCCCCTGTATGCCCCCCTGCGACAGCCGCTCCCCAACAGCCCCCACTACGGCGATCACCTGCTCGATCACGGCCGCCGCCTGGTGTTGGGGCAGGCGGGTCTCAGCGTGGTGCTGGTGGACGATCCGGCCCTGCGCCTGCCCCTCGTCAGTGCCCTGGCGGCTGAATTCGGCAGTCGGGTCGGTCACCAGATCACGGCGCCCGAGAGCAACGGGGTGATCTGCTGTGGCTGGTCCTGGTGGCTGGCACACCAGGAGCGCCTGCCACTTCCCTGCCAGGTGATCCTCGGACCGCTGCCCATCGCCAGCCTGGAGGATCCGCTGACGGCCGCTCGGGTCGGTCGGCTGCGGCGAGAGGGTCGGGACTGGTTCCGGGAGCTGCTGCTGCCCGAAGCCCTGTTCCGGCTCCAGCACGGTCTGGCCGGGCTGCGGCGCAGCGGCGGGCGGGCGGCGGTGCTGGACGGCCGGCTGCATGGCCGCAGCTGGGGTCGCCAGGTGCTGCAGGCCCTTGAGCCCTGGGTGGCCCTGAAGCGACTGCTTCCGGGCTGAGGAACTCGATCCGAACTTCTAGCCTGGGTTGACCCCGGCTAAGTGAAGACGATGGGAGAGGCACGGCGCCGAGCGGAACAGGGTCTGCCGCCCCGCGAGAAGACGAGCATCCGGCCGGTGGCAACGGACACCTCCGGGAGGCTGGCGCCCTGGCTGCCGATCACCCGCCGTCAGGCCGATCGCTTCGTGTCGCTCACGACGCGCGGAGCCTGGTTCGGGATCGGGGCCCTGGTGCTCTTCTGGGTGACAGTGCGGTTCATCGGCCCCGCTCTCGGCTGGTGGACCCTGGCCGACGGCCCCTGAATCCCACCCGACGCCCCTGGGACCTGGCCGTCCCCAGACCCCGGCCTGGACCGGAGCTGAGTCTTTCTACTCACAACAATCGAAAGAAAAGCTTAGGATTGCGGCAACCATCGAGCCGTCCCATGTTTCCACGCCTCGCCGAGCACTACCGCTCCGTGGTGCAGGATCTGGTCATGAGCCTGCAGGCCCTGGCCAGCAGTCTTCAGCGCAAGGGGCTCGTGGCCACCTGCTATGTCTGCGGCGATGGTCGCGATGGTCATGGGGCCTCCTTCGTAGCCGACCTGGGCGACGGGCACATGGTGCGGTTTCTGGTCTCCGACTTCGGCATCAGCTGGGTCGAATCCCGCAATGGCCACGAACTGGTGAAGCTCGAGGGCGCCGATGCGATCCAGGAGCTCCAGCGTGTCGCCCTGTTCCTGCAGCAACCCAGGCCGCTGTCGCCGGAACGGAATGGGACCACCTCCAGCCGGCTGGAGGCTCCCGCCGCCTGAGCGGGAGCAGGGACGCCTGGCCAGTGAGTAGTTGCGCAGCCCAGTTCCACCACGCCAGCCAAGGCCACTCAGCCCAGCTCGGCCATGACCTCCGGGTCTGCTCCATCTGACGGTTCAGCCGACACGGCAGCCAACCGGGCAGCTGCGGCAGTGAGCGGCTTCATCGAATTGGCCGTCACATCGGCCCCTTCGGTGAGCTTGCGACGCACCTCGGCCTCGATCAGCTCCTTGCGCTCGGGGTTCTGCTCCAGCCAGGTGATCGTGTTGTCGCGGCCCTGGCCGATGTTGTCGCCCTCGTAGCTGTACCAGGCTCCCTTGCGGATCACCACGCCCGTCTCCTCGGCCAGATCGAGCACACAGCCGAGGGTGCTGATGCCGCGACCGAAGAGGATGTCGAACTCAGCGATGCGGAAGGGAGGCGCCACCTTGTTCTTCGCCACTTTCACCTTGGCCCGGATGCCGTATTCCTCCGTGCCGCGCTTGAGGGTCTGGATGCGACGGATGTCGAGCCGCACCGAGGCGTAGAACTTGAGCGCGTTACCACCGGTGGTGGTTTCCGGGCTGCCGTAGGTGACCCCGATCTTCTGGCGCAGCTGGTTGAGGAAGATCACCGTGCAGCCCGACTTGCCGATGTTGCCGGTGATCTTGCGCATCGCCTGGCTCATCAGCCGGGCCTGGCTGCCCACGGCCAGATCCCCCATCTCTCCTT
>CAYGQY010000186.1:0-4428 GCA_964352195.1 uncultured bacterium | reverse complement strand
ACCCGGCAATGGGAGCTGCAACGGCTCGGGGAGGAGCGCCAGGCCAGCCGCCGGGATGTCCTCGACCAGAGGGAGCCCCTGGACGTGGATCCCGAGCCCTACCGGGAGAGCGAAGACAGGGCCGACGGGGAGTCAACCCCGCGCCAGCCCAGCACCGAGACCTTCGGTGATCCCTGGTGAGCCCGGCCTGGCCGGAATCCTGAGCCCTCCGGTGGATCGGCTCGAAGCTAGGAACCCGGTCCGGCCTCCGGTTCGAAGGCGAGCGAGGCGGAGTTGACGCAGTAGCGCAGCCCGGTGGGGGCCGGGCCGTCGTGGAAGACGTGACCGAGGTGGGCCTGGCAGTTGGCACAACGGATTTCGGTGCGCACCATGCCGTGGCTGCGATCCTCGATCGTGGTGATGGCGGCGGGATCCAGACCCTCCCAGAAACTGGGCCAGCCGCTGCCCGAATCAAATTTGGCCTTCGAGGCGAACAACCGGGCCCCACAGCAGATGCAGGCGTACTGACCCGTCTGTTTGTGGTTCCAGTAGGCGCCACTGAACGCCCGCTCGGTGCCTCCCTGACGGGTCACCTGGTACTGCTCGGGCGTGAGGATCGCGCGCCAGTGGGCCTCCCTCGCCGCGGGATCGGTGGACTCGGGGGCTGTTCCGGGGCCTGGGCCGGACATGGGAGCGATGCGGACGCGACCGGTCCAACCTAGGCAACCCGCCCGTCACGAGACGGGCAGGAGCTCCTGCACCAGGGAGGCCAGGGCCGCCACGGCTCCGGGCTGTCCCCGCAGGCTGCGCAGATCATCCCGCTGACCCTCCAGCCGGCTGGGGTGGGCCAGCCAGTCGGCCGCCTCCGCAGCGATCTCGGCCGGCGTGATCGCCCCCACCCGCTCCGGCACCACCTGGCGGCCGGCGGAGATGTTGGGCCAGGCGAGGAAGCCGCGCTGGCGCATGCGCCAGGCGGTGAGGGCCACCCCCACCAGCCAGCGCAGCAGGGGCAGCCGGGCCACCAGCCCGAGCCAGCCGTCCCAGGCCTGCATCACCTGCAGGTGCTGGGTCGGCACCAGGACGATCATCGGCACCCCCAGGGCCCCCAGTTCCGCGGTGTTCGCCCCCACGGTGGTGAGCGCCAGGGCGCACTGGCTGAGCGGACCGTGGGCGGGATGGCGCTCGACCAGGAGGATGCGGGTGCCGGCGCCCGTCTCCAGCCATCGCTCCTCCGGCTCTGCCCCCTGGCCGGACGCGACCAGACGGGGAGTGCTCCCGCCGTACTGGCGCCCAATCGGGTTCTCGGCGCTGCCGTAGGCCACCAGCTCCCGCACCGACGTGGTCGGAGCCACCGGCAGCAGGAAGCGACAGCCGGGCCTGAGCTGGGCCAGGCGGTCGGCGACCTCCAGCAGGAACGGAACCCCCACCTGAAGCTTGGCCCGCTTCGATCCCGGCAGCAGCGCCACCCAGTCCCCTGCGGGCAGGGGGGCGTCGGCCCGGGCCGACTCGGAGAGATCCGCCATCAGATCCCCGACCACCGAACAGCGCTCACGCCAGCGCGGGGCGAGACGCGCGGCGGCCTGGGGCCCCATGGCGGCGATGCGGTCATTCCAGCGGGGCCAGCGGGCCACCCATTCGGCATAGGTGAGATGGCGGTAGCCCAGCCGCGCGGAGAGCAGCACCGTCCAGAACTGATCACCGCCCAGGAACACCACCACTCCCTTCGGCGGCCAGGGACCGTTCCGGGCCGGCCACAGCAGCGCTGACCAGAAGCGGTGAGCCGGCACCACCCGCTCGAACAGCCCCAGCTCCCGGGCCACCTGCGCTTCGCGCCCGGTGGCGTTGGGGCAGGGCACCAGCACCAGCCGCAGGGCGCAGTCCCCCTCGGGGGCGAGGGGACGCAGCAGCAACTGGCGGTGCAGGCGCCGGGCCAGGGGGCCCACCCAGGTCGTGAGCTCGCCCGGGCCGTTGCAGACCAGCACGATCGCTGTGGAGGGCGGCGTGCGGCTCTGCGGCAGTGGGGTCAAGCAAGGGGGAAGAGAGATGCGGATGGCGAGACTTGAACTCGCAAGGCCGAAGCCACACGCCCCTCAAACGTGCGTGTCTACCAATTCCACCACATCCGCGTGGACCGCAGGAGCCCAGGGGCTTCCTCCGGTTCGTCAATATACCCATCGCCCGGCCCGGCTCCGGCCGCGCTGGAAGGCCTGAGTCAGCACTGATACAGTCCGCAGCGGCCTGGACCCCCCACGGATGCCCATCGGCAAGCTGCTGATCGCCAACCGTGGCGAAATCTCCCTCCGCATCCTGCGCACCTGCCGGGAGATGGGGATCGCCACCGTGGCGGTCTACAGCACAGTGGACCGAAATGCCCTGCATGTGCAGCTCGCCGATGAGGCGGTCTGTGTCGGAGAAGCACCGAGCAGCAGGAGCTATCTCAACATCCCCAACATCATCGCGGCGGCGATCTCCCGCGGTGCTGACGCCATCCATCCCGGTTACGGCTTCCTGGCCGAAAATGACCGCTTCGCCGAGATCTGTGCCGCCCACGGCATCACCTTCGTGGGTCCTTCCCCCGAGTCAATCCGGGCCATGGGGGACAAAGCGACGGCGAAGGACACCATGCAACGGGTCGGCGTACCGACCATCCCGGGCAGCCAGGGGCTGCTGGAGCATGCCGGGGAAGCTGCTGCTCTGGCCGCCCAGATGGGCTACCCCGTGATGATCAAGGCCACGGCCGGCGGAGGGGGCCGTGGCATGCGACTGGTGAACAGGGCCGATCAGCTCGAAAGCCTGTTCAAGGCCGCCCAGGGGGAAGCGGACGCGGCCTTCGGCAACCCCGGACTCTACATGGAGAAGTTCATCGACCGCCCCCGGCATGTGGAAGTGCAGGTGCTGGCGGATCGCCACGGCAATGTGGTTCACCTCGGCGAACGCGACTGCTCGATCCAGCGCCGCCACCAGAAACTGCTGGAGGAGGCGCCCAGCCCGGCCCTCGATCCTGACCTGCGCCGCCAGATGGGGGAAGCGGCGATCGCCGCGGCCCGCAGCATTTCCTATGAGGGTGCCGGCACGGTGGAGTTCCTGGTCGATCGAGGCGGGGACTTCTACTTCATGGAGATGAACACCCGCATCCAGGTGGAGCACCCGGTCACAGAAATGGTTACGGGCATCGACCTGATCGCCGAGCAACTGCGCATCGCCGGTGGCGAGCCCCTCAGCCTGCGCCAGGAGAGCATCCGCCTGAGTGGCCATGCGATCGAATGCCGCATCAACGCCGAAGACCCCCAGCAGAACTTCCGGCCCTCACCGGGAAAGATCACGGGCTGGCTTCCACCCGGGGGGCCTGGGGTCCGCGTCGACAGCCACGTCTACACCGGCTACGAGATCCCGCCCTTCTACGACTCCCTGATCGGCAAGCTGATCGTCTGGGGGGTGGACCGCGACGCCGCCCTGAGACGAATGCGGCGGGCCCTGAGTGAGTGTGCCGTCACCGGCATCCCCACCACAATCGAGTTCCACCTGGCCCTGCTCGATCGACCCGAGTTCCAGCGGGGGGACGTGCACACGAAGTTCGTCGAGCAGGACATGCTGCCGCCGGCCCCTGCCCCGTAACGCCCGGCGCAGGGGCCCAGGGCGTTACGGGACCAGATCCTGGCTGCGGCGCAGCACCAGGGTGAGCAGCCCCTGCTGACCCACCAGCAGCTCCCGCAGCAGGGAGATCAGCCCGACCCAGATCACCGGGGTCACGTCGACGCCGCCGATCGGACGGACCAGCCGGCGTGTCCATCGCAGCAGCGGCTCCGTGGGCTGGCTGATCAGCCGCATCGCCCCCCGCTCCAGGTCCACCTGGGGATACCAGGTCAGCACGATCCGAAACAGAAACAGCAGTGTCCAGGCCGCCAGCAGCAGCCCCAGGACGACCAGCCCCACCGACAGGGACTGCAGCAGCACGGGGGAGGCCGTCACAAAGCTCTAAGGACCACAGTCTCCATGGTAGGAAACGGGGCCCCCTGCCTAGGATCCCTGATGGATCCGGACCTGCCATGACACCCTCCCTTTCGAATTTCCTGAGCAGCCTTGTCTACGGGGCGATGATCGTGGTGATTCCGATCAGCATTGCCCTGGTGCTGATCAGCCAGAACGATCAGGTCGACCGCAAGCTCTGATCGCGGGCAGCCGGCGCGCGGGCTGACGCTCCGGTCAGGGCCTTCGCTGGCCAGGTCCTTAGACTGGCCACACGGGTTCTCCGCAGGAGGGCACGATCCAGCGTTCGACGAGGGTTTCAGACGTGGTCAATGCCAGCCTGAACTGGGCCAGCATCGTCGGCATCGTGCTGGCCGTCGGCGGTGCCTTCCTCTACTTCATGAGGAGCTTCAAACCGGCCCTCGCCCGCGACTACGACGTCTTCTTCGCCGCGGTCGGCCTGCTGTGCGGCGGGATTCTCTT
>CAYGQY010000185.1:0-4434 GCA_964352195.1 uncultured bacterium | reverse complement strand
ACGGACCCCCTGGATGGCACTCCCCCCCACCGGCCCGCCTACGGGACCCGGGCGATCGCCGAGGGTGAGCTGATCTGCTTTGAGAACCCCCGGCCGGGACGTCCCTACGAGGTGGCGATCGAGCTGCCGGAGTTCACCTGCCGATGCCCGTTCTCCGGCTACCCGGATTTCGCCGTGCTGCGGCTGCTCTACCAGCCCGGTCCCTCGGTGCTCGAGCTCAAGGCCCTCAAGCTCTATGTCAACGCCTGGCGGGATCGGAGCATCTCCCACGAGGAGGTGTGCAACCGGATTCTCGATGATCTGGTGGCGGCCGCAGCCCCGGCCTGGATGCAGCTGGAGGCGGATTTCAATCCCCGCGGCAATGTGCATACGGTGATCCGGGCGAGCCACGGCAGCCGTCAGCCCTGCTGAGCCTCCCCGGCCGCCCCCGGGGCGGGATCGGGATGAAGGCGGCCCAGCAATGCGGGCAATTCCCGTGCCAGCGCGGTGAGGTTCCGGTTGCAGAGACCCCCCACGTGCAGCCGCTGTCGCTCGGGTTCGGCAATGGCCCAGAGCTGCCGCGTGGCGATCAGGCTCAGGCCTCCGCCCAGCAGGGCGATGGCGAAACCGCCGTAGACCAGCGGCACGCCGGGATCCCGTTTGAAGAGGAGCCCGCTGGCGGGAAGCACATCGACCACCCGGATCGGCAGTCCCGCCACGTCGAGGGGCTCTCCCCCCGGCACCATCTGGCCGAGGGAACGGCCTTCGGCGGAGAAGACCTCGATGGGCCCCTGCTCGCTGGAGAGGGTCAGCAGGATCGGTTCGCTCCCGTCCGGACGGGTCGGCAGAGCCAGGCCCCAGACCTGATCCCCCAGCTCGGACAGGGTGCGCAGGGGCAGTTGCAGCCAGGGACTGCGGCCGAGCTGAACGGTGATGGCCGCCAGGGCCCAGTCCGCCTGGTACACCGTCATGCCGCGGTAGCGCAGAGGGTGATTCACGCTGATCCCCGCCTGATGCAAGGGCTGGCCCTGGGGGTCGATCAGGCGCAGGTCGGAGCGGAACTGCTCGGGCCGGCCGGCCGGATCGCGCTCGATCCGGAAAGCGTCAACCGCAAGGGTGAGCTGGGTCTGGCCGCGGGAGTCGAGCAGCTCCAGATCACGGCCCGGGGCCAGAAATCGCTCCAGCCGCTGACCCCCGAGGGCACCCCAGGCCGATCCCACCATCAGCACCACCAGACCGGCATGGACCAGCAGCGGCCCCACCCGGCCCAGCAGGCCACGACGGGCTGCGAGACGGTCGCCCTGGCGGCGCAGGGTCCATCCTTGGTCGCCCAGCAGCCGCTCCAGCTGCTGCAGATCGGCGCCGGGGTCGGAGCTGGGCAGGGTCTCGGCCAGGCTGAGCTTGCTGAGCTGGCGGGGTGAGTGATAGTCGATCCAGCGCAGCGCCGCCTGCAGAGCCGGCCATTGCCGTCTCCAGCTGCAGAGCACCAGGGCCAGGCCGAGCCAGGCCAGCAGCGCCAGGAACCAGCTGCTCGAATAGACGTGATCCAGTTCGAGCCGCAGGATCCAGTCGGCATCCAGCAGACCCAGCCAGGGCTGGGCGTCGTAGATGCGGTGATAGATCGCGTCCGTGTCCCGCTGGGGAATCGCCGTGCCGACGCCACTGGCCACGGCGATGACCAGCAGCAGAGCGATAGCCAGGCGCAGGTCGGACATCCAGGCCGCCAGGCGGTTGAGCCGGCTCCGCTTCCACCAGGGGATCGATCCGCCGACGTCCAGGGGACTGGTCATGGCAGGGAGGCCAGCAGGGCGAGACCGCCACTGGCGACCAACACGGCACCGCTCACCGGAGGCACCCAGCGGCTCAACCTCCGCAAGGCCAGCAGCCGTTGCATCGAGGCGGCGGCGGTGCCGGCCAGCAGCAGGGGAAGCACCTGCCCGGCCCCGAAGCTGATCAGCAGCACCAGGCCCACCAGGGGGCGCCCCTGCTGGGCGATCCAGGCGAGCAACACGGCGAGCACCGGGGTGGTGCAGGGACTGGCGGCCAGACCGAAGGCCGCGCCGGCCGCCAGCGGGGCGAGGGAAGCCGGCACCCGCTCACGCCAGCGCTCGGGGTCCGGACCACTGGGCAGGGGAAAGCGCACCAGACCCAGGAGGTTGAGTCCCATCACCACCGCCACCACGGCCACCACGGTGGGGACGACTCCCGGCACCTGCCCATAGAGCTGGCCCAGCATGGAACTGGCCACCCCCAGCACCACCAGGGCGGCCATGATGCCGGCGACGAAGCTCAGGCTCCGCAGCCAGGGCCGGCCGGCCGTGGAGGAGAAGCCCGCCATGTAGGCCACCGTGACCGGCAGCAGTGAGAGGGAGCAGGGGCCGAGGCTGGTGAGCAGGCCGGCGCCGAACACGACAGCCAGGGTGGAAGGCCCCGGCGCCGACAGGGAACTGCCCATCAGCTGCTCTCCCCGACTGGCCAGTTCCGTGAGTTGCAGCCCGAGGCCGTTCATCCGTTCCGTGCTGGGGCCGTGGCAGCGCTCCAAGGGAACGCGCGCCCGTTGTTCAGCCTATCGGGGCAGGGTTGGGGCTGGCTCCGACCCGGGCAGGGGCGCGGGACCGGCGCTGGCGCCCGAGCCGGCCCCCGTCCCAGCCGGCCGACTCCAGTGAGCAGCGGATCAGCAGACCGGCGGTCAGCAGACTTGCCAGCAGGGAGTTGCCGCCATAACTGATCAGGGGAAGGGGCAGGCCGGTGGTGGGCATCGAGCCACTGGCCACGGCGATGTTCAGGATCGACTGCCCCACCAGCAAGGTGGTGGCCCCGATCGCCACGAGCCGCTGTTGATTGCTGCGGCAACCCAGGGCCACCCGGAGACCCACGAAACCGAACAGGAGCAGAAACGCCAGCAGCATCACGGATCCCACATAGCCAAACTCCTCGGCGAAGACCGCGAAGATAAAATCGGTGGATTGGATCGGCAGGTACTGCAGCTTCTGGGTGGAGAGGCCGTAGCCCTCACCGAGCACCCCTCCCGAACCGATCGCCAGCAGGCTCTGAACCAGCTGATAGCCATCCCCCTGGGGATCCAGCCAGGGGTTGAGAAAGGAGGTGACCCGCAGGCGCTGGTACTCGTTGATCAGGATGCTGCCCGTGCCCAGCAGCCCGCCGGCGGCGGCCGTGCCGAGCAGGCTGAGCAGGGGCAGACCGGCGGCCAGGGCCATCATCCAGAGCAGCAGGCCGGTGAGGGCCGCGGTGCTCAGGTTGGGCTGCTTGAGGATCAGCAACAGCAGGGTGGCAAAGGTGCCCAGCCAGAGCAGCTTCTGATCGATGCCGATCCGCTGCCAGTGGGCGAAGAGGGAGGCACCCTGCAACACGACGAATGGCTTGACCAGCTCGGAGGGCTGGATCTGAACGGGCCCCACCACCAACCAGCGGCTGGCGCCGTTGACGGTGCTCCCCGCCACCAGGGTGGCGGCGATCAGCACACCGCCGATCAGCACGGCTGGACCGGCCCAGCGCAGCCATCGGCGCAACTGGGTGCGCATCGCCAGCCAGAGGAGACCCCAGCTGGCCAGCATCCAGATGGCCTGCCGCTTGAGGTAGAAGGCGGAATCCCCCATTTCCCGCTCAGCCACCCACCAGCTGGCCGAAGCCAGGATCAGCAGACCGGCCACGCTCCAGACCGCCACCATCACCAGGAGCAACCTGGCCTCGGCGGGCCAGTCCGCCCAGGCCAGCTGCAGCCCGGAGGGGCCCGAAGTCGGGCCGTCAGAGCTGGCGCCGGAGGATGCCGCGGCGGACGTGGACCTGGGGCGTCGCTTCATGGGGCCGCTCGGGTGGGCGCGATCGGAGGGCAGGGCTCCATTCAGCCGTATCGATGCGGATGCGGTGAGGGACGGACGGACAAAAAAAAGCCCGGCTCAGGCCGGGCCCATCTTGACGTGCGGGTAAGCGGGCCGCCAGGCCTGCTCAGTTGCCGACATTGACCTGACGACGGCCTGTGACGAGTTCCACCTTGAGGATCTTGCCCCCCTGCTTCATGATTCGCTGCTGTTCAGCGAACCAACTCTCGTAGGGCACCCACTTGGTGAAGAAGGTGTTCTGCAACTCGCGCTGACTCCTGACCTTCTCCGGGCAGGGGATACAGGCCGTGATCTTGAACAGGCGCATGGTTGATCCTCGCGGGAGTGGCGTGGCCGTGGGATCAGTTACCGAGGCCGGAGCTGATGTAGTCGAGATAGACACCGAGCTCACGACCGGCATCAGGCCCGACCAGGGAGGCGGCCGATTCCTTGATGGCCTGGATCGACTGGACGGTGGCGCCGATCGGCACGCCGAGGGAGTTGTAGGTCTCCTTGAGGCCGTTCAGAACGCGTTCATCGAGGATCGAGGTGTCCCCGGCGAGCATGGCGTAGGTGGCGTAGCGCAGGTAGTAGTCGAGGTCGCGGATGCAGGCGG
>CAYGQY010000184.1:0-4479 GCA_964352195.1 uncultured bacterium | reverse complement strand
CAGCGGCGCCCTGGTGCTCTATGGCGCGGTGGAACGCCACGCCCTGCCGCCGGAGGCAAGGGCCTGCTCCAGACTCTGGCTGAGGGCCTGCATCGATCCCTGGAGGTGCCACAGGCCCAGGGGCTCCTGGGCCATCGCCAGCACGCTGGCGCCGTAGAGAGCCGCGGTGCCGCCGGCTGGCTCCTGGGAGTACAGCCGTAGCTGCAGATCCAGGAAGCGCCGCAGCCGGGGGTCGGCGGCGCAGCCGCAGCACCGCAGCAGGTCGGCCACGCTCGATCCGATCAGCAGGGCTCCCGGCAGATTGGCGGGCCGCAGCGCCCCGATCAGTTGGCCCAGATCCCAGGCGCTGCGTGGCGGCAGCACCGGATCGCGGCCGGCGAAGGCCCAGTTCGCCCGGTGCAGGGCGGCGCAGAGCCGCCAGAACGATTCGCTCTCCGGGAACTGCCGTTGCCGCTCCTCCCGCCAGCGAGCCGGATCGCGCCAGAGCCGGATCGGGGCGGTCCCGTCGTCCAGATCCACCACGCAGCCGGGATCCAGGGGGGTGGCCGGCGGCGGTGGCACGTCGAGCGACCGGAACAGACGGCTGTGGATGCCGCCGGGCTCCAGGCCTGCCACCTGGGTGGCCCCCACTTCGAAGACGTAGGGGCCGCGCCGGAAGGTGCCGGCACAGCCGCCACTCTGGTGGTGGGCCTCGAGCAGCTGGACTCGCAGGCCGTGGCGGGCCAGCAGCGCCGCGGCGCTCAGCCCTGCGATGCCGGCGCCGATCACCGCCACATCACAGGTTGCCGCAGGGTCAGGCAGGGGGTCGGCCACGCAGGGGAGGAACGCCATGGGGCCGGCATGCTGGCAACAACCGCCGGGCCCCGATGCGCAACGCCCTCCAGATCTGGGTGCGACGGAGGCTCGGCACGGACCTGCTGGCCTGCCGGACCGTGGCCGGCGGCTGCATCCACACCGCCTGGGCCCTGGAGCTCGCCGATGGACGGCGCCTCTTCGCCAAGACCAACACCGCCGTGGCCCTGCCGCTGCTTCAGGCGGAGGTGGATGGCCTCGAGGCCCTGCGTCGGGCGGCGGCCGGCGAACTGGTGATTCCGGCGCCATTGCACTGTGACCTGGAGGACGGCACGGCCCTGCTGACGATGGACTGGCTGGATCTGGGCTCCCGCTCCGGCGGCGAAGCCTGGGAGGCAGCCGGCGCCGCCCTGGCCCGCCTGCATCGCCGTAGCCTGGAGTGGTGTCCCGCCGGTCCCGCCTTCGGCTGGAGCCGGGACAATTTCATCGGCTCAGGTCCCCAGCCCAACGGCTGGTCCCAGGACTGGGGGCGGTTCTTCACGGAACAGCGGCTGGAGGTGCAGCTGCGCATCGCGGGCGGCCGTGGACGCCGCTTCAGCGGGGCCGAGAGGCTGCTTGCCCGCACGGCGGACTGGCTGAATGGCCACGGGGCCGATCCCTGCCTCGTGCATGGGGACCTCTGGAGCGGCAACACGGGTCTGCTGGGTCAGGGACCGGTGCGGGCTGCGCTGTTCGATCCGGCCGTGTATCGCGGGGATCGGGAGGTGGATCTGGCCATGGCCCGGCTGTTCGGCGGTCTGCCCCCCGCCCTGTTCCGGGGATATGAGCACACCTGGCCCCTGCCGCAGGGCTGGCGGTTTCGCAGCCACCTCTACAACCTGTATCACCTGCTCAACCATGCCAATCTGTTCGGGGGCGGCTATGGGGATCAGGCCCAGGCCGTCATCGACGGGTTGCTCGCGGGGAAAGGGGCCGCCGCCGAGCGCTAGCCCAGGTACTCCTGGCGGATCGCCTGGAGGCGGTTCATCACGCTGGTGCGCTTCTCACTGGTGGAAAGGTTCTGCCAGCTCCAGTTGCCCACCACCACCAGGCCGAGGAGCTCCAGCAGGCCGGGCACCACGGGCAGGAGGTTGATCGTGTCCAGCACACCCTTGATCAGGACCTGGGCCACGATCACCGCCAGCAGAACGCCGACCCCTTTGCCGATGCGGCTGATCTGCGACCAGTCGACCTGATCGAGGCTCTGGTTCACCTTGGTGAGGATGTCCCCGTAGCGTTCGCTGAAACCGGCGGCGGGCTCGCCGTCGGCCATCGGCGGAACGCTCTCGGGGGCCGTCTGCTCCTGTTCGTGGGTGCTTACGTCGCTCATCTACGAAAGGGCGAAGGTGTGAGAGTCAAGGGCTCAAGGTATCGGTATGGGATCCGGCTGGCCAGAGCGGCTCGAGGTTGATTCGGATCGGCTGACCGTTCTGCGGGCCCTGATGGCGGCGGCGAAGCCGGCCGAGGGCTGCGCGTTGCTGCTGGGGGATGGCGGCTCCCGCCTGCGGATCCGGGCGCTCTGGCCCTGTCTCAATGTCTGGGAGCCGCCGGCCGAGCGGGGCCGGCGCTTCAGCATCGATCCCCGGGAGCAGCTGCTGGCCCAGAAGTGGGGCCGGCGGCGGGGCTGGCAGGTGATCGGCACGGTCCACAGTCATCCGGCCGGGCCGGCGGTGCCCTCGCCCACCGATCGCGACTGGGCGTTCCCACCCACTTTGATGCTGATCCTGGGCGTGGCCGGCGACCTGAGGGCCTGGTGGCTGAGCGAGCCGGGCCCGCCGGACTCCCGCCGGGCTGCCGTCAGGGAGCTGCCGATACGCGTCCCTTCGGTGCCTGGCGGGACTTCGGATCCGGACGGGGCGGCGGACAGCACCGGGGATTTGGGAGAGTAGGAGGGAAGGCCGCATCGATCGGCCCGACCGCGGCCCGAGGCCTGTTGCCATGCTTCCCCCTGATACCACCAGCATCCAGCTCAGCCCCGACGAGGTGGCGCGCTTCTCCCGCCACCTGATCCTGCCGGAGGTGGGCATGGAGGGCCAGAAACGGCTGAAGGCCGCCTCCGTGCTCTGCGTCGGCACCGGAGGTCTGGGTTCGCCTCTGCTGCTCTACCTGGCCGCCGCCGGCGTCGGCCGCATCGGCATCGTCGACTTCGACGTGGTGGACACCAGCAACCTCCAGCGCCAGGTGATCCACGGCACCAGCTGGGTGGGCAAGCCGAAGATCGAATCGGCGAAGCACCGCATTCTCGAGATCAATCCCCATTGCCAGGTGGATCTCTACGAGACCGCGCTCACCAGCGAGAACGCCCTGGCGATCTTCGAGCCCTACGACCTGGTCTGTGACGGCACCGATAACTTCCCCACCCGCTACCTGGTCAATGACGCCTGCGTCCTGCTGGGCAAGCCCAACGTGTACGGCTCGATCTTCCGATTCGAGGGCCAGGCCACGGTGTTCAACCACCTCGACGGGCCGAACTACCGCGACCTGTTCCCCGAGCCGCCGCCGCCGGGCATGGTTCCCTCCTGTGCCGAGGGGGGCGTGGTGGGTGTGCTGCCGGGCATCATCGGGGTGATCCAGGCCACCGAGGCCGTCAAGATCATCACGGGCATCGGCACCACCCTCAGCGGCCGTCTGCTGCTGTTCGATGCCCTGGGGATGCGCTTCCGTGAGCTGAAACTGCGTCCGAGTCTGGAGCGGCCCGTGATCGAGGGGCTGATCGATTACCAGGAGTTCTGCGGCGTCGGTGGGACCGCTCCGGGCCAGGAGGAATCCGGCAGCCTGGCGAGCATCAGCGTGGCAGAACTCAAGGCCCTGATCGATCTCCGCCAGGAGAGTCTCATCCTGCTGGACGTGCGCAATCCTCCCGAAGCCGAGATCGCCACCATCGCCGGTTCGGTACTGGTGCCCCTCGATCGGATTGAGAGTGGTGAGGCCGTCGACGAGATCCGTGAACTCGCCAGTGGCAAGACGCTCTACGTCCATTGCAAGATGGGCGGCCGATCCGCCAAGGCCCTGATCGCCCTGGGCCGCCATGGAATCGAAGGAGTGAACGTGGCGGGAGGCATCAACGCCTGGAGCGAAGAGGTGGATCCTTCCGTGCCCCTCTACTGATCGGCCCCGGTTGATCGATCAGTAATCGACGCCCCGCTTGAGGTCCACACCCCGCTCGGCGTAGTGCTTGTGGCAGACCATCTCGGAGTGGACGCTGGCCAGATCGAAGTAGGCCGGTGGATTCTTGCAGCGCCCGGTGATGATCACCTCCGTTTCGGCCGGCTTGCGCAGCAGGGTCTGAACGATCGGCTCCACCGGAAGCAGTTCCAGATCCACGGTGGGGTTGAGCTCATCGAGAATCACGGTCTTGTAGAGCCCACTGGAGATGGCGGCGCGGGCGATCTCCCAGGCCCGCTCGGCCTCCACATAGTCGATCGGTTGCTGCTGGCCGCGCCAGACGATGGCGTCGCGGCCCGAGCGCAGATGGTCCACCAGGTGGGGGTAGCTCTCCCGCAGGGCGGCAATCGCGGCATCCTCGGTGTAGCCGCTGCCCCCCTTGAGCCACTGCAGGATCAGCACCCGGTGGCTCTTGTCCTGGGAGATGCCGCGACCGATCGCCTGCAGGGCCTTGCCCAGGGCACTGGTGGATTTGCCCTTGCC
>CAYGQY010000183.1:0-4484 GCA_964352195.1 uncultured bacterium | reverse complement strand
ACCTGTTTCGGGGCGATCACCAACGGCTTCACCTCGGTGATGATGGATGGCTCCCTGGAGGCCGACGCCAAGACCCCCGCCAGCTACGACTACAACGTGGAGGTCACCAAGGAGGTGGTGGATGTGGCCCACGCCGTGGGCGTGAGTGTGGAAGGTGAGCTGGGTTGCCTGGGGTCACTGGAGACCGGCAAGGGTGAAGCCGAGGACGGCCATGGTTTCGACGGGGCCCTCTCCCGCGACCAACTGCTCACCGATCCGGCCGAAGCAGCGGATTTCGTCGCCAAAACCCGGGTGGATGCCCTGGCCATCGCCATCGGCACCAGCCACGGCGCCTACAAGTTCACCCGCAAGCCCACCGGTGAGGTGCTGGCCATCTCGCGAATCGCCGAGATCCACAAGGCCATCCCCAACACCCACCTGGTGATGCACGGCTCCAGTTCCGTTCCGCAGGAATGGCTGGACATGATCAACCAGTTCGGTGGAGCCATCCCCGAAACCTACGGAGTACCGGTGGAGGAGATCCAGAACGGCATCAAGCACGGGGTGCGCAAGGTGAACATCGACACCGACAACCGCCTGGCCTTCACGGCCGCCGTGCGTGAGGCCGCCTTCAAGGATCCGGCCAACTTCGACCCCCGCCACTTCAACAAGCCCGCCAGGGCCTACATGAAGAAGGTGTGCCTCGATCGTTACCAGCAATTCTGGTGCGCCGGTCAGGCCAGCAAGATCAAGCAGCAGAACATCAACTACTACGCCGCCCTCTACGCCAAGGGTGCGCTGGACCCCAAGACGGCCGTCGCCGCCTGAAGCGGCGGGGCCGCTGGTCCCGGCTGACCCGATCCATCGGGTCCACTCCCCCAGGGGCCTTCGGGCCCCTTTTTTGTGGGGCGAGGCCGTTCTCCGGCTGATCCAGCAGTCGAGCCCGGGGTCCTTCCGCTCAGGAGGGATCCTCCCCTGGGGCGGCCAGGGCCTCGGTGGCCGGCGCCGAGCGACGCGGGTCGAGCAGGGCCTCGATCGCCTCCGCCAGGGTGGACTCCATGGCGATGCGGGTACCGTCGCTCACCACCACCCGGGTCAGGGTGGGCAGTCCACCCTGGCGAGCTTTGAGGTACACCGGCTCCACATAGAGCAGGGCCTTGCCCACCGGCATCACCAGTAGATTGCCTTGCACCACCTCGGCCCCGGAGCGGCTCCAGAGCCCGAACTGCTGGCTGATCTTCGGATTCTGGTTGATCAGGGCCGTGATCTGCTCCGGCCCCAGGATCGGCGTCTGACTGGGGAAGCGCAGCACTTCCAGCTTGCCGTAATTGGGGGCGTCGCTCCGGGCCGCCAGCCAGGCCACCAGGTTGGGCCTGGCCAGGGGGGTCAGCGGCTGCAGCAGCAGGAACTCCGGCGCCAGCTCCGGGGCCAGCTGACCGCTGATGTGATAAGGCTCCATGGGAATCAGCTCGGAGCCGTAGATCTCCTTGGGGATCTGCCACACGTCGTCGCCGCTGTAGAACACGGCCGGATCGCTCACGTGGTAGCGGAGCAGCTGGGTGGTCTGCAGCTCGAACTGGGGGATCGGATAGCGAATGTGGGCCTGCAACGCCTTCGGCATCGCCTCGAGGGGCTGGAACAACTCGGGAAACAGCCGCTGCCAGCCGGCGATGAGGGGGTCGTCGGGTTCGGCCACGTAGAGAACGACGCGGCCCCCATAGGCATCGACCACCGCCTTCACCGAGTTGCGCAGGTAGCGCACATCCCGGCGGTTCGGCACCGGAGCGCTGTAGGGATAGGTGCGGCTGATCGTGAATCCGTCGACGATCCAGAACTGGTTCTGCTCCGGCTGGAAGGGACCGGCATCGTCCCCCAGGCGCACCGTGGCCAGGTAGGGCTCGGCTTCGAAGGTCACGAAGGGCACCAGCCGCCGCACCCGTTCGCGCACCTCCCGCCGGAGCAGCAGACGGGTCTCGGGTGTGAGCGCGCCGCTCACCAGCATCCGCGGCTCGCCGAGATAGACAGCCGCCGCCAGTCGGGCTGCCGAGCTGACCAGGGGAACTCCGGCCCTGCCGCTGTAGTGGGTGTAGAAGTTCTCATCCCCTTCCGGGAAGTTGAATTCCCTGACCTCGGAGGGTGCCAGGGCATAGGGACCCGGCAGGGTGCCGAAGTAGAGGTTGGGCTGGCCCACCGGGATCGCCGCCTTCACCTGGTCACGGCTGATGCCGAGGTCAGGGCTGCCACTGATACGCAGGTTGGCGCCGAGGTCGCTGATGAAGAACTCCGGCAGTCCGTCGGGGGTGCTGGTGTTCACCGGCGTGACCGTGAATCCCTGGCCATGGGTGAACACCAGATGCCGGTTCAACCAGGTGCGCGCCGCGCTCTGCAGCCCGGAGCTGTCCATCTCCCGGGCCGTGATCACCACCTGCTGCTGCTGGGGGGGGCCGGTGCCGGAGGCGATGGCGTAGCGATCGACCGTGGGCTCCGAGAAGCGGTAAAAGACACGCAGCTGCTGCAGCTGGCGGTTGGTGGCCAGGAGCGGTTGGCTGTCCCACAGCCGGATGTTGCGGATCGTCGCCTGGCTCTGCTCCAGGTCAGCTCGCGTGAGGCGCTCATTCGGATTGACGTTGCGGGTGTTGATGCGATCCAGCTGAAAGGCGGCCCGGGTGGCGGCGATGGAGCGAGCCAGATAGGGGGTTTCTCGCTCCAGTTCCCTCGGGTTCACCACCAGGAGCTGCAGAACCGGGAGCAGCAAAGCCTCCAGCAGGAGCACCAGCAGGAGCACGACTCCGCTGACCAGGAAGGTGCGGCTGCGCCAGCCCCGGCGCGGCAGGGGCAACACCAGCAGTAGGCCCGTCAGCAGTGCCAGCACGGCAGCCGCTGTACGCAGGGGCAGCGAGACGTGCACATCAACCCAGCCCGCTCCCGGCACGCTGCCCTCGGTGCTGAGCAGGAGCTGGTGGCGGCCGAGCCAGAAGCCACCGGCCACCGCCAGGGCGAACAGCCCCCACGGCAGCCGGAGGGCCTGCAGCTGGGCACCGCTGAAGCCCGCGAAGCGGCCCTCGCCGAGCTGGGGCGGTCGCGCCAGCAGTCCCCAGAGCGCGGCGGCCAGGTGGGCACAGCCCAGGCTCAGCAGGAGGGTGAGACCGAACGCCAGGGCAGGAAACCTGGCCAGGGCGAAACTCACATCGGCCCCGAGCATGGGATCGCTCACCCCGGTGTCGGGGGCCAGCAGGGCCAGGCTCCAGAAGCCCCAGCCCCGGGCCAGAGCCACGGCGACGAAGGCGCTGGCCAGGGCGGAGAGGAGCCGGGTTGCGCCCTGCGGCGCCCGCAGTAGGGCCAGCAGCACCGGAACGGCCAGCAGGCCCACGACCGGCCAGGAGAGATCCGCCAGGGCCACCAGACCATGCAGACGGCGCGGGTCGAAGGGATTGAGCAGCAGCCGCTGGGCCAGCAGCAGCAGCAGCAGCAGCGGCAGCACCAGGGCAGCCAGAAGCCCGATCAGTGTCAGCAGATAGGGGAGAGGCTCCAGGGCGAACCGGGGTCGCTCGCCCGGGGCAACCCCAGGCCTGGCCCACAGCCATCCCAGCCAGGCCTGCAGTCCCGCTCCCAGGGTCAGCCCCAGGGTGAATCCCGCCCCCTGCAGCAGCCACCGGCGCACAAAGACATCGCCCCAGCCGAACTGCGAGAACCATTGCCACTCCACCCAGGTCCGGGCCGTCAGCAGGAGGGTGATGGAGAGGGTGAACACTGCTGCGCCCCCCAGCAACGGCCAGGAAACGCGCCGCAGGTGCCGCAGCATCGATGGGGTCATCACCAGGGGACCCTAGGCAGGGAGGCTGCCGCGGGCGACCCCCTGCCATAAATCCGACATCAGAAGTCGGCTTTAATTGGGGCCTTTGAACAACGCTGTTAGCCTCCGGGTTCACCGCAGGGGTCCCCCGTGACGGCCACCCTCTCCCGCACAGCTCTCTCAGGCCCCACCTTCACCGGTCTGCGCTGCAAGGAGTGCGGTCACCCCTATGAAGCCGGCGCCCGCCATGTCTGCGAAGACGTCTGCTTCGGGCCCCTGGAGGTCGTGTACGACTACGACGCCATCCGCGCCCGGGTCAGCCGCGCCTCGATCGAGGCCGGACCCACCTCGATCTGGCGCTACCGCGAGTTCCTGCCCATCGCAGGGGATCCCATCGATGTGGGCACCGGCTTCACCCCCCTGCTCAAGGCCAACCGGCTGGCCCGCCGCCTCGGCCTCCAACACCTCTACATCAAGAACGACGGCGTGAACATGCCCACCCTGTCCTTCAAGGACCGGGTGGTGTCGGTGGCCCTCACCCGCGCCCGCGAGCTGGGCTTCTCCACCGTGAGCTGCGCCTCCACGGGCAATCTGGCCAACTCCACCGCCGCCATCGCCGCCCATGCCGGTCTCGAATGCTGCGTGTTCATCCCGAGTGATCTGGAGCTGGGCAAGGTGCTCGGCACCCTGATCTACAACCCCACCCTGATGG
>CAYGQY010000182.1:0-4493 GCA_964352195.1 uncultured bacterium | reverse complement strand
GACCTGGGCTGCGGCAGCGGCATCCTCGGCCTGGGGGCGCTGCGCTTCGGGGCCGCCTCGGTGGCAGCCGTGGACATCGACCCGCTGGCGGTACGGGCCTGCCTCAGCAATGCCCGTCTGAACGGCGAACCCTTCGGCGGGGAGAGGCCGGGCGGGGAGGCGCCGCTGCGGGTGGCGGAGGGATCGGTGGAAGCTCTGGCGGGCCTGCTCGACGGGCAGCCGGCCGACCTGCTCCTCTGCAACATTCTGGCGCCGGTGATCAAGCAGCTCGCCCCCACGTTTCCCCTCGTACTCTCGGCCGAGGGGATCGGCCTGCTCAGCGGCCTGCTGGTGGACCAGGCACCGGCCCTGGAGGCGCACCTGGACGCTTTGGGCTGGTCGTGCTCGCTGGTGAGCTCCAGCGGCGTCTGGGGGCTGCTGGAGATCCATCGACGGCCAGGGGGCGCGGCGGTGGGCCCGGATGTTGCATAAATCACGCTTATGCGTGATCACCCTTTGATTGGGCTTCTCCGCTTCCTGGCCGTCAATCGCCGGGAAGCCCCCCTGTCGGATGTAGGACGGTGCGGTCCTACAGGCCCGGATCGTCCAGGAGCCTGTGAGCCCCAACCTTTTCCATGGCTTCCTACAAGGTCACCCTCATCAACGAGAGCGAAGGCCTCAACAAGACCATTGAGGTACCCGACGATCAGTACATTCTCGACGCCGCTGAAGAGCAGGGCATCGACCTTCCCTACTCCTGCCGGGCCGGCGCCTGCTCCACCTGCGCCGGCAAGCTCAGCAGCGGCACTGTCGACCAGTCGGACCAGAGCTTCCTGGACGACGACCAGATCGAGGCCGGTTTCGTGCTGACCTGTGTGGCGTACCCCACCTCCGACTGCACCATCAAGACCCACACCGAAGAAGAGCTCTACTGAGCTCGGGCCACCAGGTCATTCCCAGCCGGCGGGCCAAGGCGAGAGCCGTCCCGCTTGTCTGGATCCCCGTTCTCTGCCACCCTGCGGGGTGGCTTTTTCATGCCGTTGCAGGTTGACACCCTTCTCGAGCCCGGCAGCGAGCACAGCAGTCCGGGCGGGCAGTACAGCTTCCGGGTCCTGGGTCCCTGCTGCCGCCTCTTCGATCGCGAGGAATTGCCCTGGCCCTGCTGCCGGCTGGCCTGGCGCAGCAAGGAACCCAGCTGGAGGCGCATCGGCCGCCGCTTCGTGCCCGACCTGGCCTCCCGCCGCTGTCCCTCCTACGCGGTGGAGCTGCTCCAGCCCGGTTCCAGGCCCACCCGCACGGTCCTGACCCTCTTTCCCCAGCGGCTCAGTCCGGCCCTGCAGGAGTGGTGGTACAGCAAGCAGCCAGTCTCCTGGGCGGCCGGGAACCTCGCGCCGCTCCGGGCCCTGGCCGATCCGGCCGTCGGGACCTGAAGCCGGACGCTGCCGGTCGCTGCGACGACCTGCAGCGTCCGATAGGCGGAATCAGAAGTAGACCTTGCCGCCACCCCACTGGATCCCATTCACCTTGGGGGCCACCAGGATGTATCCGGCGATCAGACGCAGGTCATCGTCATCGAGATCACGCATCTTCACGAACACATCGCTGCTCCGCATGCTGGGATGCACGTCCGCGATGCTGTATTCGCCGTCGTAGGAGGTGGGGTCCTTGATGTAGTCGACCAGGGCATCGACCGAATCCCGCGGCGGGGTGGCCAGGGCGAGGGTCTCGGGATCGAGTCCCACGTTGTGGTTGGTCTTGGTGATGCCGCCGGCGTGGCAGGTGCCGCAGCTGTCGTTGAAGAGTTTGCGACCGGATTTGACCTCCGCCTCGCTGAAGGTCACCAGGCTGCCGTCGGGGGCGCCGGGCACGGTGAGCGTGGCGGTGTCCCATTGGGCGGCCTGGGCGGCTGTCACGGGAAGACCGAGCCAGAGCAGCAGCGCCACGGGCAGAACCAGCAGGGTCCGGGCAACCGCCCGACGGGCAGAGGAAAGGAAAGAGGCCATGTAGGGAGCCGGCGAAAAGGCGGTGGACACCGCACCCCAGACCTTGTATCACGGGGGAAGGGTCCGCCAGCCCGGAATCAAGAACTGTTGCAGGGATCACTCTCCCGCCGAGCCACCCCCTCGGGGCCGGGGGTCACATCGATGCTGAGGAAATCCCTGGCCACCAGAGTGTTCGCGAAGATTGAACGGGCCTCCTCCACCAGATCCTCCGGAGTGACCGCATTGCCGGCCACATAGCGAGGGCTCAGATGGGTGAGCACCAGTTGCTTCACCCCGGCCAGCGCCGCCGTCTGGGCGGCCATGGTGCTGGTGGAATGCTGGCGCTGGAAGGCGAGTTCGGCCTCGGCATGGGCAAAGGTGGATTCGTGGATCAGCAGGTCGGCGCCCCGGGCCAGCTCCACCGCCGCCTCACAGAACACCGTGTCGGTGCAGTACACGACGCTGCAACCCGGCCGGGCCGGGCCGCAGAGCGCGGAGCCCCGAATGGTGCGGCCGTCCTCAAGGGTGATGGTGCGGCCGGCCTTGAGTTCGGCATAGAGCGGCCCGGCGGGAATCCCCAGCTCCCGGGCCATCGCCACGTCGAAGCGACCCGGGCGCGGTTTCTGCTCAAAGCGGTAGGCGAAGGCCGGAATGCGATGGGTGAGGGGAGCGCAGCGCACCTGCAGGTCGCCATCGTCGAGCAGCACGGTGCCGGCGCTGGCCGCCTCCCGCACCCGGTGGATCCGCAGGGGGTAGCCAATGCGGGTGGACGAGGTGCGCAGTGCCCCGTCGAGGTACTCCCGCAGCGGATCGGGGCCATAGAGATCGACGCCGCCGCAGGAGCCCGCCAGACCGAGGCTGGCCAGAAGGCCCGGCAGCCCGAAGACGTGGTCCCCGTGCATGTGGGTGACGAAGATCCGCCGGAGCTGGGAGACCCGCAGTTCACTGCGCAGGAACTGATGCTGGGTTCCCTCGCCGCAGTCCAGGAGCCAGAGTTCGGCCCGCTGGGGAAGGCGCAGGGCCACGGCCGAGACATTACGGCCGCGGGTGGGCACACCCGAGCTGGTGCCGAGAAAGGTGACCTGCACACCACTGGCCTGTTTCGCGCATGCTGCCACGTCCGGCTCTGTCCCGGTCCGCCCTGGCACGGGCCCGCCGCGCTGGTCACAATGGCGCTCACTCCGGCACCGCGAGAGGCCACGCATGGCGGCATCCAAGACCCTGAAAGCACCCCTGGGCCGACCCACCGGCACCGGGGGCTCCAGCGGGCGCAGGCGGGTTCTTGGCCTGCTGGCCGTCGTGGGGGTGCCGTTGGGCCTGGGCACCACCCCCATGGCCGCGGGGCCGGCCCGGGCGGCGCAGACAGCGGCGTCCAGCTCCCCCTCAACCGCCAGAGCCTCCGGGGCCAATCCCCTGCTGCGGGTGCTGCTGGTGGAGGCTCCCGGGATCCAGGTGACGGGCAGCGGGGGGCTGCGGCTGCGGCGCGCCGCCGGCGGTGCCGAAGTGCTGCGCCTGCCGGCGGGCTCCAGCCTCACGCTGCGCCTGGCCGCGGGCCAAGTGGAGGCGCGCGGCACAGGGCCGGGCGGGGTCAACGCCGCCCCCAGCCTCAGGGTCGGGGAGCTTTGGGTGGAGCCCCTTCCGGATTCCTCCGGAAACGGCACGCTCCAGCTGGCCAGGCGGGTATACCGCGGTCGCCTGCAGGTGCGCCCCGCCGCAACCCAGCTGCAGGCGATCAACCACATCCCGCTCGAAACCTATCTGCCCAGTGTGGTGGGCAGCGAAATGCCGGCCAGCTGGCCCCTGGAGGCCCTCAGGGCCCAGGCCGTGGCGGCCCGCACCTACGCCCTGCGCCAGCGCAAGCCCGTGGCGGCCTTCGATCTGACCGCCACGGTGACCAGCCAGGTCTACAAAGGGCTGGAGGCGGAGACCGGCTCCACCCGTCAGGCCGTGAGCAGCACCGAGGGACTGGTGCTGATGCACCGCAACACGCTGATCAACGCCGTGTTCCACAGCAGCAGTGGCGGTAGCACCGAGAACAGCGGCGACATCTGGTCCCGCCAGCTGCCGTATCTGGTCAGCGTGCCCGACGACGACCAGCAGAGTCCGGTGCATCGCTGGGAGAAGACCCTCTCGACGAATCTGCTGCGGCAGGCCTTCGGAGAGATCGGCGGCGCCCGACGGATCGACATCCTCTCCACCACCGGAAGCGGCCGGGTCCGGCAGGCGCGGGTGGTCGGCCCCCAGGGCACGCTGGTGGTCAGCGGCGCGGAGCTGCGGAAGCGCCTGGGCCTGCGCAGCACCTTCGTGCGATTCGAGGCGGTTCCCTTCACATTCAGCGCTCCCGCCCTCGGTGCAGCCTCCTCGGGGATCTCCTCCGGACCCGCGGCGGCGGCGACGGGGACCCCCTGGATGAACTCGGCCTCCTCGCCGTTGCTGGTGCCGCCACCCCCTCCCCAGCCGTTGCTGCCCCCTTCGAGCGCGATCGTCGCGATCGGCCGCGGCTTCGGCCACGGGGTGGGCATGAGCCAGTGG
>CAYGQY010000181.1:0-4494 GCA_964352195.1 uncultured bacterium | reverse complement strand
AGTGCGTGGTGCTGGTGGGCTCCAACGCGCCGGCCAACCACCCGCGGCTGATGAACGAACTGATCCGCCTGCGCGAGCGCGGCGGCAGTGTGATCGTGATCAATCCGGTGCTGGAGGTGGGCCTGCTCAAGTTCGGCTCCCCCGCCTTTCCGATCAAGTCGATGCTGCGCGGTTCGGAGATCGCCTCGCTGTTCCTGCAGCCCGTGCCGGGCAGCGACACCGCTGTGTTTGTGGGGATTCAGAAGGCGCTGCTGGAGGCCGGCCAGGTGCAGACGGAGTTCCTCAAGGCCCACGCCGAAGGCGCCGAGGCGGTGCTGGAGCAGGTGCGCAGCACCGGCTGGGAGGCGATCAGCGGCTGCTGCGGCCTCAGCCGCGAGGAACTGGAGCACGCCGCCGCCGTGATCGCCCGCTCCGATGGGGTGGTGTTCGCCTGGGCGATGGGGATCACCCACCACGCCAACGGCACCGCCAACGTGCATGCCATCGCCAACACGGCCCTGCTCAGCGGCAACGTGGGCCGGCCCGGAGCCGGCACGATGCCGATCCGCGGCCACTCCAACGTGCAGGGCTTCGGCTCCATGGGCGTCACGGTGAAGCTGCGCGCGGCGATGCAGCAGGCCCTCGAAGCCCTGCTGGGGCGCCCGCTCAGCCGCGTGCCCGGCTACGACACCCGCGCCCTGATCGAAGCGGCGGAAGCTGGAACGGTGGACACCCTGCTCTGTCTGGGGGGCAACCTCTGGGGCGCCAATCCCGATTCGCAGCAGGCCCGCCGCGCCCTGGGCCGCATCGACACGGTGATGTATCTGGCCACCAAGCCCAACCAGGGCCACTTCCACGGCCTGGCGGCCCGCCAGACCCTGGTGCTGCCGGTGTTCAACCGCTTCGAGACCCCCCACCGCACCACCACCGAATCGGGCAACAACTTCGTGCGCCTCAACGAGCCCGGCAGCACCCACCTCAAGCAGGCCGATCTGATCAGCGAGGTGGGCTTCCTCGCCGAGCTGGCCCGGCGGCTGATGGGCAGCGATCCGATCGACTGGGGCCGCCTGCAGGATCCCGCCTACATCCGCGAGCTGATCGCCCGCACCGTGCCCGGCTATGGCCCGATCGCGGAGATCGATGCCACCCAGCGCGAGTTCAGCGTGGAGGGGCGGGTGTTCGAGCAGCCCAGCTTCCCCACGCCCTCGGGGAAAGCACGAATGGAGCCCACACCCCTGCCGGCGCTGGAGCTCCCGGAGCCGGCCCACTTCGGCGGCCTGGCGCCGGGGGAATCCGGTCTGGTGCTGGCCCTGATCACCTCCCGCAGCTACGGCCAGCACAACACCGTGGTGTACAAGGCCGCTGACGCCTACCGGGCCATGCCGCACCGCCAGACGATCCTGATGAACCGGGCCGACCTGGCCCGCTCCGGCCTGGCCGCCCACCAGCGGGTGACGGTGCAGGGCGAGGCCGGCCGGCTGGAGGCCATCGAGATCATCCCCGGCGAGATCCGCGAGGGCGCCGCGCTGATGTTCTATCCGGAGGTGAACGCGATCATCCGGCCCCCCGTCGATGCCCGCAGCGGCACGCCGGCCTTCAAGCGGGCGCCGGTGCTGGTGCGCGGCGCCTGATGGCGGGGGTGCTGCGGGCGCGCCTCTCGCGCCGGATCGCCTTCTGGATCTTCCTCAATTTCCTGGTGGTGGAGGCGATCGTGCTGGTGCCCTCGGTGCTCCGCCAGGCCGAGCGGCTCTCCGAGCAGCTGCGGGCGGTCACCAACGGCAAGGTGGAATGGCTGCTGGCCACCGGCGTGGGATCCTCCACGGCCGCCCTGCTCACCGGCGTGAAGCAACTGCAGGACCCGGCCATGCTGCAGGGAATCGAAGGGGCCGCCCTTTACCGCCAGTCGAGCGGCGCGTTGCTGGGGGCCTTCGGCCAACCGCCCCGTCTGTCCTCCGCCGAAGCCCTCCGAAGCGGGGCCCGGGGCCGGTGGTTCCCCCTGCTGGGGACCTACGACGCCGTCTGGACCAGCTCCAGCCTGGGGGGCGACCATC
Organism: uncultured bacterium; assembly: GCA_964352195.1. Classification (GTDB taxonomy): domain Bacteria; phylum Cyanobacteriota; class Cyanobacteriia; order PCC-6307; family Cyanobiaceae; genus CAYGQY01. Next base: position 2,464 of record CAYGQY010000181.1, on the reverse strand, counting down.
TGCTGGTGATCCGCCACGACGCTGCCGGTCTGCGGGAGGGCCTGCTCGGCTACATCCTCAACATCTGTCTGATCGTGCTGGGGATCGCCGCCTTCCTTACCCTGATCACGATGCTGGTGATGCACCGGCTCGTGATCGGCCGGATCCTGGATCTGCGCGACCACCTCCGGGAGGCGGGGCTGGCCCTGGGCGCGGGCGGCGTCATTGAGCCCGCCCGGCACCTGATGCCCGCCGGCCGCGACGACGAGGTGGGGGACGTGGAGCAGGCCTTCAACCAGTCGGTCCTGCGCACGAGCGCCGAGATGGGGCGGCGCCAGGAGGCCGAGCGGAGTGCCCAGTGCGAGCGGGACCGGGCCGAGGGGCTGCTGCTCAACATCCTGCCGGCCCCGATCGCCGAGCAGATGAAACAGGGGCAGCTCACCATTGCCGAGACCCACCCCCAGGTGAGCGTGCTGTTCGCCGACATCGTCGGCTTCACCGAACTGAGCGGCCGGCTCTCCTGCCATGCCCTGGTCGATCTGCTCAACCGGGTGTTCACCGCGTTCGACCAGCTCAGCGACCGCCACGGGGTCGAGAAGATCAAGACCATCGGCGACAACTACATGGTGGTGGGGGGTCTGCCGACGCCGACGCCGGGCCAGACCGAGGCGATCGCCGCCATGGCCCTGGACATGCGGCGGGTGATCGCCGCCGTCAGCACGCCCTTCGGCGAGCCGCTCCGCCTGCGCATCGGCATCCACGCCGGGCCGGTGGTGGCCGGGGTGATCGGTACGCACAAATTCATCTACGACCTCTGGGGCGAAACGGTGAACATCGCCAGCCGCATGGAGTCGAGCGGCCTGCCCGGCCGTATCCAGGTCTCAACCCCAGTCTGCGATCAGCTCAGGGGGAGCTACGTCCTGGAGGCCCGCGGGCTGGTGCCGATCAAGGGAGTCGGCCCCATGGCCACCTTCTGGCTGGAGGGTCCGCGCGATCCCGCCCCGCCCTCAGGGGGCTGAGTCCGGCGTGGATTGCCAGCGGCGCGCCAGCAGCCAGGCCGGCAGGCTGAGGCCGATCAGGCCCAGGGCCCAGAGGCTGTTGGTCGTGTCGCTCAGCGCCGCCCCCACCAGAAAGGCCAGCGAGCCCAGGCCCACGATCGCCGCCGGCAGCGGGTGGCCCCAGGCGCGGAACGGGCGCGCCAGCTCGGGCTCCCGCCAGCGCAGCACCACCTGGGCGGCGATCCCGGTGAGATAGAGGAGTACGTAGAGGAAGGAGGTGAGGCCCAGCAGCACCCCGAAGGCGCCGAAGGCCACCAGCAGGGTCGTGGCCGCCGTGGTGACCAGCAGGGCGAGCATGGGGGTCCCTCCGGCGTTGACCCGGGCCAGGGGGGGGAGAAGCAGACCGTCGCGGCTGAGGCCGTAGAGCACCCGCGGCGCCGCCATGATCACTGCATTCACCAGCCCGAAGCAGGACACCAGCGCCAGGGCGGTGATCAGCTGGCCGCTGAGGGGACCGAACAGCAGCCGGGCGGCATCGGCCAGGGGCAGGCTGGAGGCGGCGATCGCCCCCAGCGGCAACACCTGGAGCAGGGCCAGGTTCACCAGGAAGTAGAGCCCGATCACCGCCACCACCCCGCCGATCAGGGAGCGCGGCAGGTCGGTGGCCGGTGTGGCGAACTCCTCGGCGAAGTAGATCGGGCTGTGCCAACCGTCGTAGGTGGTGATCACCGCCTGGAGCGCCAGCACCGCGGCGGCGGCGAAGGAGAGGGCCGCCGCCGGCGAGGCCGTTGCCGCCGCCAGGACCGCTCCGCCTCCGCCCAGCCCGGCGGCCTCCAGACCCCGCGACGGGCCGAGCAGGAAACAGGCCCCGATCAGGGCCAGAAAGGCCAGGGCCTTGGCCGTGCTCAGCAGTTTCTGGCTGAGGCTGCCGGCCTCCAGCCCCTGGCGCTGGATCAGGGCGAACCCCACCAGGGTGAGCACGGCGATCGCCTTGCCGCCGATCGGCAGGCCCGGCAGCAGGGCCAGGGTGTATTCGCCGATTGTCACGGCCACCCAGGCCAGGCCGGCGCAGTGGCCCAGCCAGTCGATCCAGCCCACGGCGAAGCCGGCCCGATCCCCCCCCGCCTGCCGGGCGTAGACGTACCATCCCCCGGCGCTCGGCAGGGCGGCGGCGAGTTCCGCCACCACCACGGCGCCGAGCAGGGCATAGAGGCCGCCGGCCAGCCAGGCGGCCAGCATCAGCCCGGGATTGCCCAGCTCGGCCGCCACCAGCCCCGGGGTCCGCAGGATGCCGGCTCCGATCGTGCCTCCCACCGCCCCGGCGATGCCGAAGCTCACGCCGAGGATGCTCAGCAGGCCGCCTTCCGCGGGCACGCTCGGCTGCGGGTCTGGCCGGCTGGGGTCCACAGGCGGCGGCGGCGGGCATGAGCCTAGGGGGATCGCTCGCCCGGATCCGCCCGACCGGGGGGCCCGGGGGGATCCAGGGC
>CAYGQY010000180.1:0-4550 GCA_964352195.1 uncultured bacterium | reverse complement strand
GCCCCGACCCCTTCAACTTCCCCCAGCGGGACTGCCGGCGCTACGGCCATCTGCTGATCGAGGGCCTCGAGCGGATCCAGGCCTCCGGCCAGTTGATCCTGGGCGAAGGGGTGCGGCGCTTCGAGGCCGCCTTCGCCGGCTGGCTCTCCCCCGACCTCGATCCCGACCAGGTGATCGGCGTGGCCAGCGGAACCGACGCGCTCGAACTGGCGCTGAGGGCCTGCGGGGTGAAGGCCCGGGAGCGGGTGCTGCTGCCCTCCCACACGGCCTACGCCACCCTGGCCGCGGTGCTGCGCCTGGAGGCGGTGCCCATGTTCGTGGATCTGGAGCCGGGCCGGGCGGTGCTCTCGCTGGAGCATCTCCGCCGGATCCTGGAGGGCGAGGCCGGCCCGGGGCCGGCGGCAGCGGATGGGGCCGGGCCGATCCGGGCCGTGATCGCCGTGCATCTCTATGGCGAAGCCTGTGATCTGGCCGCCCTCAGCCGGCTCTGCCACTCCCAAGGGGTGGCCCTGGTGGAGGACTGCGCCCAGGCCTGCGGCACCACCGTCAACGGTCGGCCGGTGGGCAGCTGGGGCGACGCCGCCGCCTTCAGCTTCTATCCCACCAAGAATCTGGCCGCCTTCGGCGACGGCGGTGCCCTGGTGATCCGCCGGCCGGAAGGGGTGGAGAGGGCGCGCCGCAGCCGCTTCTACGGCTGGGACGGGCAACGCCGGGCCGTGCAGTTCGGCGTGAACAGCCGCCTCGATGAACTGCAGGCCTGGGTGCTGCTGGGGAAACTGACCGAGCTGGAGCAGCGGATCCAGGATCGGCGGCAGGTGGCCGGTTGGTATGCCGAACGGCTGGCCCCGCTGGGGGAGGCGGCCCTGCTCCCCGGCGACGGCGCTGACTGGCGCCACGGCTATCACCTGTATGTGATCCAGCTGCCCGGGGTGGATCGCGACCGGCTGCTGCGCCGGGGGGCGAAGCTGGGACTGCCGCTGGGGGTGCACTATCCACTCGCCTGCCACCAGCATCCCTACGTGATCGAGCGGTTCGGAGCGACCGGCGGCCTGGAGGAAACCGAGCGCAGGGTGGAGCACATCCTCACCCTCCCCCTCCATCCCTACCTGGAAGAGGAGCGGGTGGAGCACGTCTGCCGCGGGCTCATGGCTCTGCTGCGGGAGGAGACCTGAGCACGGCCGGCCATGGTTGAATCAGCACCCGAAGCGGGGCTTCGAATCCCAGATCAGACGGGAGGACCTTGATGATGACGGTGGCATCGGAGAGTCCCCTCCCGCCCGCGGTGCTGGACCCTGGCTCCACGCCGGAACTGAGCCTGGTCATCCCCCTGTATCGCAGCAGCGGCTCGATCGATGCCCTGATCGATCGTCTGGAAGGCCTGGCGCTTCCCTGCCTGTGGGAAGTGGTGTTCGTCGACGACGGCAGCCCCGACGACACCGCCGCCCGGCTGCGGCGGCGACTGAAGGGAACGCGTTTGCAGGGTCTGATGATCTGCCACGGCCGGAACTTCGGCGAACACCAGGCGGTGCTCACCGGCTACCGCCATGCCAGCGGTCGGTACGTGCTCAATCTCGATGACGACCTGCAGAATCCCCCCGAGGAAGGCCTGCGGCTCTGGCGCAAGGCCGTGACCGACGGCCTTGACGTGGTGTACGGCGATTACCGCCAGAAGCGGCACGCCGGCTGGCGCAACCTGGGCAGCCGCTTCGCCAACCACACGGCCTACTGGCTGCTGGATCTTCCCGAGCGCTTCTATCTCTCCAGTTTCCGCTGCGTGGCCGGGGTGATCGCCCATCACGCCGCCCACTATCAGGGCCCCTATCCCTATATCGACGGCCTGCTCTCCCAGTACACCCGCTCGATCGGCAGCCTGGAGGTGCAGCACGATGCCCGCAGCGTGGGGGAGAGCGGCTACAGCCTGCGGCGCCTGATCCGCCTCTGGCTGAACATCTTCACCAGTTTCTCGATCATGCCCCTGCGGCTGGCCTCGTTGCTCGGGGTGGGCATGGCCCTGGCGGGACTGTTCACCATCGTCACCCTCCTGCTGCAGAGCCTGATCAACGGGGTCCAGGTGCAGGGCTGGCTCTCGATCGTCTCGGCGATCCTGCTGTTCGGAGGCATTCAGTGCCTGCTGATCGGCCTGCTGGGGGAGTACCTGGGCCGGATTTTTCTCACCGTGAGCGGAAAACCCCAGTCCTTCGTCCGCAGCCTGGACACGATCGGACCTGGTGCGCCTCCCCGATGAACAACGGAGCCTGGCGAACGCTGCGGCGTCCGCTCGATCGCAGCGCGGTGCGCTTCCTGCTGGTGGGTGGCTGCGGGGAACTGCTCTATCTGCTGGTGTTCTGGGCCATGACCCGGACCGGCGCCACGGCCGTTCAGTCGATCGCCGTGGCGGGGGGGCTCTGTCTGGTGGTGAACGCGGTGCTCCACGCCCGGATCAGCTTCCGGGTCCGGTTTCGCTGGCCGTTGCTGGTGGCCTACCTGGGGGTGCAGCTGATCGGTCTGCCGCTGGGGCTGCTGGTGGGCTGGGGACTGGAACGGCTGGCCGTCCCGCCCCTGTGGATCGCCCTGGTGAGCATGGCCGTCTGGTCGGTGACCTCGTTCCTGCTGACACGGCGCACCTATCGGAGGGCCGGGCCCTAGGCCTGTTGCACCAAGGATCGGGCCTGCTCCAGCTGATCGGCCGTATCCACCGAGAGGAAATCTCCCTCCACCTGGAACGTGCCGAAGCGCACCCCCGCCTCGATGAGCCGCAGCTGCTCGAGCCTCTCGGTCTGCTCCAGGGCGGAGTGCGGCAGGGCGGCCCAGCGGGAGAGCAGCTCGGCCCGGTAGCCGTAGATCCCCACGTGGCCCCAGTAGGGGGAGTGGCGGTGCCACTGGGCGGGGTCTACACCCCGCACATGGGGGATCGCCGAGCGGGAGAAGTAGAGCGCCCGGCCATCGCCGGCCAGCAGGGTCTTCACCACGTTGGGGTCGTGCACCTTCTCGGGCCCGAGCCGGTAGACTGGGGTGAGCACCTCCGGGGCTGGCTGGCGGCGCTCGAACTCCGCTGCCATCGCGTCGATCACGGCGGGATCGATGAAGGGCTGATCCCCCTGGACATTGAGAATGACCGTGCGGGCAGCCGCATCGCCGCCGATGGTGACGAGGTCGTTCACCACCGAGGCCAGCCGGTCGCTGCCCGAGCTGCAGGCCGCGCTGGTCATCAGCGCCGGGAAACCCCAGCCGACGGCAGCCTGGTGCAGCGCCTCGCTGTCGGTGCAGAGCACCACCGCGACGGGACGGGAGGCGGAGCGGCAACGCTCCAGCACCCGCCGCAGCATCGGTGTGCCGCCGATGTCGGCGATCACCTTGTCGGGAAGCCGCGAGGACTCGAGCCGGGCCGGCACGGCCACCACACAACGCCAGCTGGGCGCCCCGCCTGATCCCGTCTGGCTCACCCGCATGCCGTCCGCTGCCGCGGAGCCTATAGCCGCCACCCTGGCCCCTAGAGCCGTTCCCGATCGAGCCGGGTTGCCCTGGAGCGGCGCAGCCGCTCCCCCAGGGCCGGGCCGGGGGCGACCCCTTCGGCACGCAGATCAGCCACCGTCAGGGCCCCCCGCAGATGGCGCCAGCGCAGCCACCAGCGCAGCAGGGGTCGCCGCGGCCCGGTGCCGGCGGCCAGGGCCAGGGCCACCGCCGCCGGGCTGAGTCCCTGGCCCTCCAGCAGCGACGACCAGCGCGAGGGAGTCCAGTCCTCCCCGGAACCCGGCCAGCCCGCCCGCTCCAGCCGCTCCCCCAGCAGCAGCCACTGGGCCAGCAGCTGATGCTGGCGGTGGGGCACCTGCAGCCGTTCAGCCACCGCCAGCGGATCGCTGGCACCGGCCAGCAGGGCCACCAACGGAGGAAGATCGAAGCGGTTCGCCCGGCGCAGGCGCCGCGGCCAGTGCCGGTCGGCCTGAAGCCCGTCATCCAGCAGCGCCAGGGCTCCCCAGCCCTGCAGGGCCGCCAGGGCTTCCCGCCAGGGCTCCCGCTGCAGCAGCAGCTCCAGTTCCCGCCGCAGGCGGGTGCCCAACGCCGCCGGCGCCAGGGCGGGATCCTGACCCTGCCGCCAGGCCCAGGGCCAGGCGGCCAGGGTGGCCGCCGCCTGCTCCCGGCCCTCCGGCGCCAGCCGGAAGCCGAGCCGGGCGGCATAGCGGGCGGCCCGAATCAGGCGGGTCGGATCGTCCCGAACGCTGTCGGCGTGCAGAAAGCGGAGCTCCCGGCGGAGCAGGTCCGCCTGGCCCCCATGGGGATCGAGCAAGTCCAGGGGCAGGCCGTCCCGAGCGGACGCCTCGGGGTCGTGCGACAGCACCAGGGCCATGGCGTTGATGCTGAAATCGCGGCGGGCCAGGTCGTCCTCGAGCCGGCCCGCCCGGACCACCGGGTTCTCCCCCGCCACCGGATAGCTCTCCAGACGGGCAGTGGCCAGATCGAGCAGCAGGGGGCCTTCCGGCAGCAGCAGCTCCAGTTCCACCGTGCACCGGGATCCCTGGCGCGGCATCACCGATCTGGACCTGGTGGTGGAT
>CAYGQY010000179.1:0-4584 GCA_964352195.1 uncultured bacterium | reverse complement strand
CAGGAATCCCAACCTCACCCCGTCCCCGGCGGGAGTGACGACCCCTCCCGCCGGCGTGGCCACCGTTCAGCAGACCCAGGATCTGCTGGATCGCTATCGGCAGGCCGCCGCCGCCCAGCAGCGTTTCCTCAGGGAGATGATGGGGCGATAGTCCCGCCAGGCCCCTGAGCCCACCGTGCAGGCAGACCACGACAAGCCCCTCCGACGGCGTATCCAGTTGGAGCTGCCGGTCCATCTGCTGACCCAGATCGACGCCCTCAAGGATGAGCTCGGCCACCGCAGCCGCGGAGCGCTGCTGGAGCAGTTGCTCAAGGATCTGTTTCGCGCCCCGGAAGGGGAACCGGACGGGGACAATCCGGAGGAACGGGAGGGGGATCCTCTGCTGGAGCGCGGGGCCCTCGTTCTGGTGACAGCCCCCCAGCAGGGCACCCTGGTGTTCGAGACCGACCCTGAATCGGAGGTCGAAGCCGAACCCGAGCCCCGCGCCAGGGCCAGCCGACGCCCCACCGGTGCGGGCGGAATCGACCTGCCCGGCTTCGTGCGGCAATCCTCCGCCCGCCTGCGCCAGAGTCTGCGTCCGACCCCGCAGGGCACGAGCGAACCGCTGCCGGGACTGGCCACGGGCGCTCTTGAGCAGGCCCTGCTCACCGTGCGGGAGCACTGGATGACCCTGTATGGCACCGAAGCCGGCGAGATGGTGCTGGAGGCGGCCATGCTCTGGCTCGGCCAGGAGGTCTGGCCCCAATCCGACCAGGCCGAGGGACGACCGTTCACCTGGACCCTGCTCGAACAGTGGATCGAAGGTTTCGTGGCGGAGTGGCCCGCCGGTCCCCCCAGCTTTGACCGGGTCATGGTGGCGGCGGGGCTGCTGGAGGATCCATTCAGTGGAGGCACCCTGAGCGTGCGCATGCCCACGCTGATCCGCCGCTTTGTGCACCGCTTCCGGCAGCGCCGTCGGGGAGCCTCCTTCCAGGCGCTGGAGCACACCATGACCATCCAGGGGGCCCTCAAGCTGCTGGATCTGCCGACGACCGCCGGGCACCGGCTGAGCCTGGAGCAGATCCGGGAGGCCTATCGGGATCAGGCCCTGAACCACCATCCCGATTCCGGCGGCAACGCCGACGCCATGCGCCGCCTCAACGAGGCCTACCAACTGCTCAAGGAGCTGTATCGCCGCTCAGCCTGAACTCCTGGAACGGGCGGGAGGAGCCTCGCTCCCGGTCGTCCCAGTCGGGTCCAGATTTCAGTCCAGAATAGGGTCGCGACTGAGATTTGCAGACCGCACATCTGGCCTGGACCCGGCCCGGGCAATCCCCGAATGGTTGTCGATTTCAGTTGTCGGCTGTGTGGGTTTTGTCGGGTCGGTCGGTCGCCCCCGTCCCCCATCTCGCCCCATCGGCTCCTGGATGGGGCCTCCCGGGATCCAGCCGGACGCGACATCCATGTCCAGAGTCTGCGCACCGCTGTGTCCAATCACGGCGCCCACACTCAGAAGCCAGGCTGTGAATGGGCTCTAGGAATAGCGTACCTGTGGTGTACACAGGTACGCTGACCCGATCCAGCTCGATCCCACCAACATCCATCCACCCCGCCGGCGGACCCAGCAGCGCTCAACTCCAGTCCAAAGGGACCCGTACTGGACTCGCTGTCAGTCCAATTACTAGACCCAGATGGGCCGGATGGAGGCAGTGGCCGGACTGGCTGGCTGGGTGCATCCCGCCAGCCCTGGGCGGTGCAATCCGCAGCCAGGGCGCCCGGGCCACCGCCAACGAACAGCCGTCGCGCCACTCTAATCTGAGACAGATGATAGGACCCGTTGTGCGTCTCAACAGAGCGCGACGGCTTCTGCGCCGACCCGGAAGGGGACTGGACAGGCAAGATCGAGGTCCGGTGCCTCGCGGTCCTGACGCACTGTTCGCATTCCGATCCATCCGGTCCGGGGCCGAACACCAGAGGAGTCGCCCGGATCTCCGATGAAACCAAGCCTGGGTCCCGGATTGGGTCTCAGCCGAGATGCGCGCTAGGAGATAGGGGGCCGTGGCGAAGGCGGCCCGGGTCCACTTGCATCGGTGACCCCAACGCCTCAGCCAGGCGTCTGCATGCCCTGGATCAGGAAGTCAAAATAGGGAGCCGTCATGGCGGCGTCCTCCGTGCTGAGCAGGGCCAGCGAGGCGTCCTTGAGACTCCGCATGCTCTCCACCATGCCGGCCATCGGCACGCCCAGGCTGTTGTACATCTCCCGGGCACCCAGCAGGCCGATCTCCTGAATCTTCTCGGTGCTGCCGGCCATCACGCCATAGGTGACCAACCGCAGGTACCAGCTGAAATCACGGAGACACTGGGCCCGCTGCTTCTGCCCGTAGGCGTTGCCACCCTGGGCCACATAGTCGGGCTTGCGGGCGAACAGCTGGCGGGCCGATTCATCCACGATCTTCTTTTCATTCTCGGTGAGCACCCGAGCCACCCGAACCCTCCGGGCTCCACCGGAGAGGAACTCCGCCATCGTGCGGAGCTCCCCACCGCTGGGATACCGCAACTGATCATCGGCTTGGAGGATCAGATCCCGAACGACGCTCATCGAGGACACCAGGCGCAACGCCAGTGTATCGACGGCGGCTCCAGACGGGATGGGGCGCACTGGAGCTGTAACGGCCCTTTGCATCTAGGGTTCTGAAGCCACCGTACCGCCGTCGTTCCCCGTTGATCGGATTGTCCCTGCCGGCTCCAGGCACGGAGCTCCAGCTCCGCATCACCGGTCTCAACCATGAGGGCCAGGGGGTTGGACGGATCGGGGTCCCCGACCAAGCCGACGGGGACGCTGGGCGGGCCGTGGTGGTGTTCGTGCCCCAGGCCCTGCCCGGCGAGGAGGTGCGCGCCCGGGTGAGCTTCCGGGCCCGCAACCATCTGGTGGCGGAGATGATCGAGCGGGCCTCCGACGCTCCCGAGCGGCGCCAGCCGCCCTGCATCCTCGCCACCCGCTGCGGTGGGTGTGCCGTCCAGCACCTGGGGGACCTGGAGCAGGCGGCCTGGAAACAGGATCTGGTGCAGCAGGCCCTCAGGCGGATCGGTGGGCTGGAGCTGGCGGTGGAGCCGATCCTGACCTCCCCCTCCCCCCTGAGCTATCGCAACCGCACCACCATTCCCCTGGAGCGCACCGCCGATGGTGTGCTGCGGGCCGGCTTCTACCGCAGCGGCAGCCACAGGATCGTCAACATGAGTCGTTGCCCGGTGCTCGATCCGCGCATCGATCGGCTGATCGCCCCGCTGAAACAGGACCTGGAGACAAGCGACTGGCCCGTCGATGTGGATCTGCGGGAGGGGGGAGGCCTGCGGCACCTGTCCCTGCGGGTCGGGCACCACAGCGGCGAGGTGCTGCTGACGCTGATCAGCAGCCACGATGGGCTGCCCGACCTGGAGACGATGGCCGGCATCTGGATGGAGCGCTGGCCGGAACTGGTGGGGGTGTGCCTCAACCTCCAGCCGGCGGCCACCAACACTCTGATGGGGTCACGCACCACGGTCGTGGCCGGTCGCTCCTGGTTGCGGGAACGGTTCGCCGGCCTGGAGCTCCGGATCGGTCCGGACACCTTTTTCCAGGTCCATACCGCCCAGGCGGAACGGCTGGTGCCGCTGCTGGAGGAGGCCCTTCTGCCGGCGGCCGGTCGCCGGCTGATCGATGCCTACTGCGGCATCGGCACCTTTTCCCTGTCGCTGGCCGCAGCCGGAGCCCAGGTGCTCGGGCTCGAACAGCATCCCGCCAGCGTCGAGCAGGCCCGCCTCAACGCCGCCCTCAACGGCTTGAACGGGCTGACGGTGGAGGCCGTCGACGTGCGGGACGCCCTTCCCGCCGCCCTCGAGACCGCCGATGGGCTGCTGCTCGACCCCCCCCGCAAGGGCCTGCCCGCGGGAGTCTGCGACGCCGTGCTCGATGATCCGCCGGAGCGGATCGCCTACCTGAGCTGCAATCCAGCCAGTCTGGCCAGGGACCTGGCCCGCCTCACCGCCGCCGGCACCCTGCGGCTGACCCGGGTGCAGCCCCTGGATTTCTTCCCCCAGACCAGCCATGTGGAGGGTCTGGCCGTTCTGCAGCGGATCTGAGCGGATCCCCGGGTCCGCCCCGCAGCAGGGCCCCGAAGCGCCGCTCCAGGGTGCGGAGAATGCCGGCGTGGGCTGCTTCGACCTCGGCTTCGGTGAGTGTGCGGGAGGAATCCCGGTAGCGCAGGCGGAACGTCTGGCTGGCCGATCCCGCCTCCACCTGGGGGCCCTGGTATCGATCCATGAGTTCGGCGGATTCGAGCAGGGGACGCCCCGCCTGGCGCATGGCGGCCAGCAGGTCGGCCGCGGTCAGGCTGGAGGGCACCACCAGGGCCAGGTCCCGTTCGGAGGCCGGCACCGTGGGATAGGAGCGGAAGGCTGGCTGCCAGCGGCTCTTCCGCGTGGCGGCCCGGAGCAGGGCGGCTAGATCGAGCTGAAACAGATAGGTGGCCTCCGGCAGATCAAGGCCGTCCGCGGCGGCGGGATGGAGCTGGCCGAACCAGCCGGCGGAGCGCCCTTCCAGCACCAGGTCGGCGGCCCGTCCGGGGT
>CAYGQY010000178.1:0-4610 GCA_964352195.1 uncultured bacterium | reverse complement strand
AAGCAGGTGGTGGATCCGGCCATCAGCCAGGCCGGCTCCCTGGTGGACTTCGAGCGGCTGCGCTTCGATTTCCACTGCGCCCGGGCCCTGCGGGCCGAGGAGCTGGAGCAGGTGGAGGCGCTGATCAACGGCTGGATCGGCGAGGCCCACCGCCTGGAGGTGCGGGAGATGGCGATCGAGGCGGCCCGCGCCGCCGGCGCCGTGGCGATGTTCGGCGAGAAGTACGGCGACGTGGTGCGGGTGGTGGATGTGCCCGGTGTGTCGATGGAGCTGTGCGGCGGCACCCACGTGGCCAACACCACGGAGATCGGCCTGTTCACGATCGTGGCCGAGAGCGGCGTGGCCGCCGGCATCCGCCGCATCGAGGCCGTGGCCGGTCCGGCGGCGCTGGCCTACCTCAAGCAGCGCGATGCGGTGGTGCGCCAGCTGGGGGAACGCCTCAAGGCCCAGCCGGGCGAGATCGTGGAGCGGGTGGCGGCCCTGCAGGAGGAGCTCAAAGGCGCCGGCAAGGCCCTGGCGGCTGCCCGCGCCGAGCTGGCCGTGGCCAAGGCCTCAGCCCTGGTGCAGCAGGCCGAACGCGTGGGCGCCGAGGGGGATCAGCCGGGCTGCCGGCTGCTGGTGACGCGTCTCGACGGTGTCGATGGCACCGGCCTGCAGGGGGCGGCCCAGGACCTGGCCGCCCGGCTCGGCGACGGTGCCGCCGTGGTGCTCGGTGGCCTGCCCGATCCGGCGGACCTGAGCAAGGTGGTACTGGTGGCCGCCTTCGGTCCTGCCGTGGTCGCCGCCGGCCCCAAGGCGGGAGCCTTCATCGGCGCGGTGGCGAAGGCCTGCGGCGGCGGCGGTGGCGGCCGACCCAACCTGGCCCAGGCCGGCGGCCGCGATGGGGCCGCCCTCGATGGGGCGCTGCAGCAGGCGGCGGCGGACCTGCGCAGGACCCTCGGGAGCGCCGAACCCCAGGATGGCTGAGGGATCACCCGCCCAGGCACCGGCCGGCCCGGACGACAACGTGATCCAGGCCCTGCTGCACGACCTGCATGGGCGTTTCGCGTCCCTCGATGCCGGCGCCCCGGCCGCCTACATCCCCGAGCTGGCCCGGGCTGACCCCGCCGACTTCGGCATCGTCATCGCCACGGTGGACGGCCGGCTCCATGCCGTCGGCGATGTGGACAAGCCGTTCACCATCCAGTCGATCTCGAAGCCCTTCGCCTATGGCCTGGCGCTCACCCTGCTGGGGGAGGAGTCGATGGCCCGCACGGTGGGGGTGGAACCGTCCGGAGAGGCTTTCAACGCCATCAGCCTCGATCCCGTCACGGGCCGCCCCAGGAATCCGATGATCAACGCGGGCGCCATCGCCACCACGGCCCGGATCCACGCCCACGATCCGGCCGGATCGGAACGACTGCTCCTGGAGTTCTTCGCCGAGCTCTGCGGGCATCCCCTCGCCGTTGACGAGGCGGTGTTCCGCTCCGAGCAGGCCTCCGGCCATCGCAACCGGGCGATCGGCCATCTGCTGCGCAATGTCAACATCCTCGAGGAGGACCCCGAACGGGCCCTGGAGCTCTACTTCCGGCAATGCGCCCTCTCGCTCACCTGCCGCGACCTGGCGGTGATGGCCGCCACGCTGGCCTGCCAGGGCCGCAATCCCTTCACCGGCTCCCAGCCGCTGTCGGAGCTCGTGACCGAAAAGATGCTGGCGGTGATGGCCACCTGCGGCACCTACGACTTCGCCGGCCAGTGGCTCCATGACGTGGGGATGCCGGCCAAGAGCGGGGTGGGAGGTGGCCTGTTGGCCGTGGTGCCGGGCCGGCTCGGGATCGCCACCTATTCGCCCCGCCTTGATGCGCTGGGCACCAGCGTGCGGGGTCTGGCCGTCTGCAGGGCCCTTGCCGAGGGGCTCGGCCTGAGCCTGTTTGACCAGTACCCCCAGACGGGATCGACGATCCGGGCCTCCTACCGGGGCACCGAGCGCCAGTCGCGCCGCTGGCGCTCCGCCGTCGACAGCGAGCGGCTCCAGTCGGTCCGGGAGGGGATCTGGATCGTGCATGTGCAGGGCGTGCTCGAGTTCGCGGCGATCGAGCGGCTGCTGAGCGAGCTGAACCGGGCCACTGCCGACGTGTCGATCCTCATTCTCGATGGCGCCCATGTCACCGAACTCCCCGACGGCTCCCGGCGTCTGCTGGCCAGGCAGCTGGGCCTCCTGCGCCGGCGTGGGATGGTCGTTCTGCTGGCCCATGCCGATCGCCTCGCTCCCGGCGTCGCGCCCCTGCACGGGGAGGACCGACCGGAATGCTTCGACCGGCTCGATCGCGCTATCGAGCGGGCCGAGGATCTGCTGCTTGAAGCGCTCGGCCCCCCGCCCCAGCTCCCCGGCGGAGCCGCCCACAAGCCCGCGGCCGGGGTTCTCGCCCTGCTGAGGCCCGACCATCGCCGGGCGCTGCTGGAGCAGATGCGGGAGCGGACGTTCCGTCAGGGAGAGGCGGTGATCCGCCGGGGGGATCCCGGCCAGGAACTCTTCGTCGTGATCGAGGGCCGCTTCAGCATCACCGCCGGGGAGCCGGGGGAGCGGGGCCGGCCTGCCCCATCGCGGCTGGCCACCTTCGAGGCGGGTATGGTCTTCGGGGAGGTGGCCTTCCTCTCCGCTCAGGCGAATTCGGCCGATGTGACGGCGGATCTTGAGGGTCGCTGCTGGGTGCTGAGTCGCGCCGGGTTCGACGGGCTGCGTCAGCAGGAGCCGGAGCTGGTCACCGATCTGCTGCTGGGCCTCAGCCGTGACCTGGGCCAGAAGCTCGCCCTGAGCAGCCGTCAGCTCACCTGGATGGAGCAGCTCTGAGGCCCATCCGCCGTGGCCGGGGCCTCACCAGGTCAGGGAGGCGAACAGCTGCTGCATCCGTCGCAGCAACTGGTTCTCCTGCACCTCCACCCTCTCCTGGGCCAGGCCCTCCAGCTGGCCGCGGCGCTCGCTCACCAGATGGGCCAGGCGGTCCATCAGGGGGGGGTTGCGCTGCAGCAGCGGGGCGAGCTGCTGCCGGGACACCTCCAGCAGCACGCTTTCCTCCACGGTCCGCACCGTGGCGGAGCGGGGGGAGTCTGTGAGCATGGACATCTCACCGAACAGCTCGCCGGAGTGGAGGCAGGCCACCCGCACGGCCGGACCCGATGCCTGTTCCTTGAGCACCTCGACGCTGCCGGTGACCACCTGGAAGAGCGAATCCCCGTGGGCCCCTTCGCGGACCACCACCTCTCCGGGCGCGAACCGCAGGCAGCAGGTGTGGGCCGCCAGGCTGAGCTTCTCCTCGGCGCTGAGGCCCACGAAAAGGGGGTTGCGCTCCAGCAGGGCGCCGCGACCCTCCTGGCTGTGGTGGGTGGGATGGGCCGGATCGAGGCTGGCCCGCTTGGGCCTGAGCTCCCGCACTGGATAGGGAATGCTCTGGCCGATGCGCTCCAGGGCGTACCAGATCTGCTCGAGCAGGTCGCTGCGCAGCTCCAGCATCGCCGCCAGGGAGCCGGGCGGCTGGAAGGCGAGGATCTCGTAGGCGATGGCGCTGTCCTCGAAGGCCTTCACCCGCACGCTGGGGGGCGGCTCGGCCAGCACCAGCGGGTGCTGGCGCAGCACGCTCAGCAGGAGCGCCCGGGCCTGGGCCGGGGGCAGGGCGTAATCGAGGCCGAGGCTGAACCGGTTCCCCATCGTTCCGAAGGTTCCGTAGTTCCGCATCACCACCTCGGTGACCCGGGTGTTGGGCACCACCACCAGGGCGCCGCAGATGTCCTTCAGGCAGGTGTCCCGCCAGTTGATCGACATCACCATCCCCGCGGTTCCGTCCCCGAGGTCGATGAAATCCCCTTCCTTGAACACGTCGTCGAACTGGAGCTCCAGGCCGGCCAGCAGATCCTTGAGCGGCTCCTGGGCCGCCAGACCGATCATGGCGGTGAGCACCGCCGAGGTGGTGACCAGGCCGACCAGATCGAAACGGGCCTGCTCCTGGACCACGATCACCGTGGCCAGGGTGCCGCCGGCCAGCAGCAGCAGCTGCACCAGAATGCGGGGTGGCTGCTTCCTCCAGCCCAGGGCGGCCGGCAGCTCCAGGAACACCCAGAGCACCATCCGCACCGCCAGGTAGCTGAACAGCAGATCGTCGAGGCTGCGCACCCAGGAGCGGTAGCCGTTCGGCAGGGGGTCGAGCGGCAGGCTGGCCAGGATCGCCCAGCTCAGCACGGCCCCCAGGATCAGGGGCTCGGGCAGCTGGGGAAGGCGGTGCTGCCGGAGCGGTCGTCGGAACAGGGCCGCCCCGACCACCACGAGGAGGGCGACCAACCAGACCTGCGGCAGGGGCATCGCTCGGAGAACGGTGAGACCGGGTGAACGGCGAGACTGCCCTGGTCCCCGCAGCAGGGTCAGGGGCGTTGGCGAAACCCTAGATCCCCCGGTGGGTTCCGATCCGCCCCTGGTCTGCCTCCCCCCGCCCTTGCCGCGCTCCCCCCGCCCCCCGACCCCGCCGCGCCGCCCCCCCCCGCCCCCCCCCCCCGCGGCCCTTCCCCCCCCCCCCCCCCTGGCGGGGGGTGGACCAACGGGTACAAGGAATGGATGGCCTTTTGTGCCCCGGCCCTGACGG
>CAYGQY010000177.1:0-4616 GCA_964352195.1 uncultured bacterium | reverse complement strand
CGCGGCGGATCTGCACCACCCGCTCCTGCCATTCGGAGTCGCGCTCCTGGCCGCGCCGATCGCCGCCGCGGCGGCCGCCTCCACCGCGGCGGTCACCCCCTCCCTTGCTGTCTCCACGGCCGCCGCCGCCGCGCCGTTCCTGCTGGCCTTCGGCCGCCGCAGGAACGTCGGCCGCCGCCGGGATGACGCTGGTCTGAATCTGGTCGTTGGTTTCGGTCATGGTTGAAGCCGGTTCAGAACTGAAGGCCCGCATCCCGGGCGGCATCGGCAAGGGCCTTCACCCGGCCGTGATAGAGCTTGCCACCGCGATCGAACACCACCTGCTGGATGCCCTTGGCGATGGCCCGCTGGGCAACCAGCTGTCCCACCGCCACGGAGGCGTCGCAACTGGCGCTCGACTCGAGGCTGGTGCGCAGGTCCTTGTCCAGGGTGGACGCGGCGCAGAGGGTGGTCTGGGCGTCGTCGTCGATGAGCTGGGCGTAGATGTGATTGTTGGAGCGGAACACGGCCAGGCGGGGACGCTCGGTGGTGCCGTTGAGATGGCGACGCAGGCGGCGGTGCCGTTTCTGGGTCTGCTGCTTGCGGGGAAGGGAGGACATGGCGGTACGGGTGGGAGACGCTCAGGCGGGCCTCATTTCTTGCCGGTCTTGCCGGCCTTGCGCAGGATGCGCTCGTCCTGATACTTGATGCCCTTGCCCTTGTAGGGCTCGGGAGGACGGATGGCGCGGATCTTGGCGGCCTCGTTGCCCACCAGTTCCTTGTCCGCTCCGGAGACCAGCACCTGGGTGTTGCTCTCCACCGAGAAGCTGACCCCTTCGGGAGGATTGACCTCCACCGGATGGCTGTAGCCGGCGCTGACCACCAGCTTCCGGCCCTGGACCTGGGCCCTGTAGCCCACGCCGATGATCTCGAGCTTGCGGGTGAAGCCCGTGCTGACGCCCTCAACCATGTTGGCCACGAGCGTGCGGCAGAGGCCGTGCCGCTCGCGGGAGCGGCGGCTGCCGCTCACTGGGGCCACCACGATGGTGCCCTCGGCCTGGCTCACCACCACTCCGTCGGGGAGGGTGCGGCTGAGCTCGCCCCTGGGACCCTTCACCGTGACCGCCAGACCGTCCAGGGTGATGCTCACCTTGTCGGGGATGGGGATCGGCGCTTTACCAATACGAGACATGGATCGACTCCCTGATCAGTAGATGTAGCAGAGCACTTCGCCGCCCACGCCCTGCTTGCGGGCGTCACGGTCGCTCATCACACCCCGGGAGGTGGAGATGATCGCCACGCCGAGGCCACCGAGGACCTTGGGGAGCTGGCGGGTGTTCTTGTAGATGCGCAGACCCGGCTTGCTCACCCGCTGGACGGAGCGGATGGTCGGCTGGCGGTGCTTGCCGCTGTATTTCAGCTCGAGGACCAGGTGTCGCTGCACCCCCTCGCCCTCTTCGCTGATCTCAGCGATGAAGCCCTCCCGCTGCAACACCTTGGCGATGCTGTGGGAGAGACGGGACGCGGGCACCCTGGTGGTCTGGTGCTTCTTCTCACTCGCATTGCGGATGCGGGTGAGCATGTCGGAAATGGGGTCGTGGTTGGCCATGGTTCGGTCCGAGGAGGGCTCAGTTGCTGCGGAACGGCATTCCCATCTCGCGGAGGAGGGCCCGGCCCTCTTCGTCGTTGCGGGCGCTGGTCACGATGGTGATGTCCATGCCACGAATGGCGTCGATCTTGTCGTAGGAGATCTCGGGGAAGATGATCTGCTCCCTCACCCCCAGGGTGTAGTTGCCCCGTCCATCGAAGCTCTTGGGGCTGACCCCCCTGAAGTCGCGGATGCGGGGCAGGGCCAGGTTGATCAGACGCTCGAGAAACGCGTACATCCGTTCACCGCGCAGCGTGACCGCCACCCCGATCGGCATGCCCTGGCGGATCTTGAAGCCGGCGATGGCCTTCTTCGCACGGGTCACCACCACCTTCTGGCCGGTGATCGTGGCCAGTTCGGCGATCGAGGCCTCAAGGGCCTTGGCGTTCTGGGCGGCTTCACCGAGCCCCCGGTTGAGGGTGACTTTCACCACCTTGGGGACTTCATGGACGTTCGAGAGACTGAGATCCTTGAGCAGCTTGGGCTGGATCGTCTCCCGGTAGCGCTGTTTGAGTCACATGGCGGAGGAGGGGGTGTGCGCTTCTGGGCGTGGTCAGAAGGCGGATGGGAGGAAGGGGGACAGAGAGGACGGGGGAGGGGTGCTCAGTCGAGCAGTTCGCCGGTCTTCTTGAGGCGGCGCCGCTTGGTGCCGTCGTCCTGGACGACCAGCTCCACCCGGCTGGCCACGTTCTGGGCCGAGGAGTACACCATCACGTTGGAGGCGTGGACGGAGGCCTCCTCGGTGACGATGCGGCCACTTTCTCCCTCCTGGGTGGGCTTGACGTGGCGGGTGCGGAGGTTGATCCCCTGCACGATCACCCGGTTGAGCTCGGGAAGCGTGCGCAGGACCTCGCCGGTCTTGCCCTTGTCCTTGCCGGCGATCACCCGGACGGTGTCTCCTTTGCGGACGCGCATCTTGACGCGCTGGGTGGTCTTGGCCTTGGCGGTGGCAGTGGCCATGTCAGATCACCTCCGGAGCGAGGGACACGATTTTGGTGAAGTTGCGCTCGCGCAGTTCGCGGGCCACCGGACCGAACACCCGGGTGCCCTTCGGGTTGTTGTCGGCACCCAGGATCACCGCGGCGTTGTCGTCGAAGCGGATCGCGTTGCCGGTGTTGCGGCGCAGGGTGGCCCGGGTGCGAACCACCACCGCCTTGACCACATCCGATTTCTTCACGCCCATGTTGGGCATCGCGTCCTTGACGGCGGCGACGATCACATCGCCGACGTGGGCGTAGCGACGGTTGGTTCCCAGCACCCGGATGCACTGGATGCGCTTGGCGCCGCTGTTGTCAGCGACGTTCAGGAAGGTTTCCTGCTGAATCATGGGGGGATCTCCTCAGCTCGCGCCGGATGGGTTGAAAACCTCGGCCACGGCCCAGCGCTTGGTGCGGCTGAGCGGGCGGGTTTCGGTGATGCGGACCCGATCGCCCACGCGGCAACGGTTGTCTTCGTCGTGGGCTTTGTAGCGGGTGGTGCGGCTGACGGTCTTCTGATAGATGGGATGGGGGAAGCGGTTCTCCACCGCCACCACCACCGTTTTGTCCATCTTGTCGCTGACGACGGTGCCGACCCTTTCCTTGAGTGCCATGGATGATGTGGGGGATCAGGAGGCGGTTAGAGCGGAGCGCTGACGCTCCTGCTGCACCGTCTTGAGCTGGGCCAGCTTGGTGCGGTTCAGCCGGAAGCGGTGCGGTTGCTCCAGTCGGCGGGTGGCCTGCTGGAAGCGGAGATCGAACAGATCCCGGCGCAGGCCGTCGATCTGTTCGGTGAGTTCGGCGTCGGTGAGCTTGCGCACCTCGGCGATGTTGGGACGGGCCATGGTCAGGACTCCACAGGAACGGCGAGTTCGGGGCTGACCTCGATCTCCTGGTCGGGAAGGGCCAGAAACTTGGTCTTGAGCGGCAGCTTGTACTGGGCCAGCCGCATCGCCTCCTTGGCGATGGTCTCGGTGATCTCAGCCCCACCCATCTCGAAGAGAATGCGGCCGGGTTTGATCACCGCCACCCAGAACTCGGGGTTGCCCTTGCCGGAGCCCATCCGGGTTTCGGCGGGGCGCATGGTGACGGGCTTGTCGGGGAAGATCCGGATCCAGATCTTCCCGCCCCGCTTGACATAGCGGGTCATGGCCCGGCGGCTGGCCTCGATCTGGCGGGAGGTGATCCAACCGCATTCCTGGGCCTGCAAGGCAAACTGACCGAAGGCGATGGTGTTGCCCCGGGTGGCGACACCGCTCATGCGGCCTCGCTGCTGTTTGCGGAATTTGACGCGTCGTGGACTCAACATGGTTCAGGCCTCCAGATCACTCGTCGTTCGAACGGTCTTCGAACTGTTGGGGCCGCCGGTTGGCGCGGCGCCGCGGGGCACCCCCGACGGGCAGTTGCTCCTTCTGCCCGGGGAGCACCTCTCCCTTGAACACCCACACCTTGATGCCGAGCACGCCGTAGGTGGTGGACGCCACCTTGGTGGCGTAGTCGATGTCGGCGCGCAGGGTGTGCAGGGGCACCCGCCCCTCCCGGGTCCATTCGGTCCGGGCGATCTCGGCGCCGTTGAGGCGTCCGCTCACCTGGATCTTGAGCCCCAGCACCCCGGCCCGCTGGGCGCGCTGCACGGTCATGCGCATGACCCGGCGGAACGCCACCCGCTTCTCCAGTTGCTGGGCGATGTACTCGGCCAGCAGGAAGGCGTCGGCGTCGACACGCTCCACCTCGACCACGTTGATGCGCACCTTGCGGCTCGCATCACCCACGGTTTTCTGGATGCCGGTGCGCAGATCCTCAATGCCGCTGCCTTTGCGTCCCACCAGCACGCCGGGGCGGGCTGTCTTCAGTTCCACTTCCAGCTGGTCGGCCTTGCGGGCGATCAACACATCGGAGATGCCGGCGGAGCCGTACTTCTTGTGGATGAACTTGCGGATCCGGTCGTCCTCCTGGAGGAGGGTCGGGTAGGTCTTGCTTGGGGCGTACCAGCGGGAGCGGTGATCCTGGGT
>CAYGQY010000176.1:0-4619 GCA_964352195.1 uncultured bacterium | reverse complement strand
CGCCTATCCCTGAAGCCCCACCCCCGAGATCCTGATCCCTGCCCGGAGCAGGTCCGGCCTGCGTTCTTCCCTGCCGTCCCCCATGATGCTCCTCCCCGACGACGACCCCGCCCAGGATCCCGAGTTCGGCGATCGCTCCGGCGCCGGGCTCGCCGTTCCGGCCACAGCCCCTTTGCTGGGACCGGAGGGAAGCCTCCTGTACACGGGGAGCGACGGCCGTCAGTACATCGTCTGCGGCGATCCCTCCCAGGCCGAGGACCAGGAGCTGACCGCCGCCTTCCAGGCGCTCCGCGCCGGGGCCCATGAGCTCGACGACCTGATCGGGGCAGCCCGGGACTGGGTGGTGGCAGCCCGGGACGCCGGACTCTCAGCTCCCGCGGCGCGCCGGACCCTGCTCGGGCGCCTCAGGGAGGCCCTGGACGATGTCTGAATCCGCGCATCACTGAAAGCGCTCAAACCAGAATCCGGCCAGCTGCCAGCTGCTCCACAGAAAGATCAGCAGGAAGACCCAGTTCAACCAGGGGGGGCGTGGATCGGGGCCTGAACCCATGGGTTCCCTGTGCGGATCGCCCAAACCTATCGGTCCCCTGGCATCTCCAGTCCAGGGGTGTGGCCCCAGGTGCGGCCCGTGCGGGCATCCGACCAGCGCAGCACCCGTCCACCCCCGGCCCCTCCGGCCGGGGCGGGCACGGAGATCACACTGAGCCGGGCGTCGCCGCGGCGATAGTCGTAGCGACAGAAGCCGGATCCGGAGCCCGAGCAGCCCGAGAGGCTGGTCAGGGGATTGCCCGCCCTGGTTCGCTCCATCGGCAGGGGGGCGCCGGCGGGGGCAGGGATCCAGCGGGCCCGTCGCAGGGCGCGGTCCGCCTCCTGGATCGGCTGACCGACCCGCAGCAGCTGGGGCAGTGCCATGAACGGCCCCGGGCCCTGATCGCCCCCTTGTCCGGACTGGGCGAGCAGAAGGCCCAGCAGGCCGAGCGCGAGCCCGATCCGGACCGAGCTGAGACGGACCGGGCACTGGAGGGACGGACCGTCGCCGCTCCGCTGCCATGCCCGACCGAGCCGTGTATTCATTTCTGGGGTACCCCGGCTGGGGGCCGCTGCATCTCCATCTTCACGATGACGGCTCCCCGGCGGAGGCGGCCCTGCGGCTGGGAGCCGCCCTGGCCGCCTCCGCCGGGCATCAGCGTCCACAGACGGCGCTGGTGAGCGCCTTCCTGCGTCTGAACCCCCAGAGCGAACCGCTGGGATCGCCACATCTCTGTGGCGCGGGCACCGCCCACTACGTGGTGGTGCATCGGTTGGGTGGACGCTGGCCCCAGCGCATCACCGGCTGGTGGCCTCTGCCGGACCAGGGGGGATGGAGTCGGCCCTGCGGGCCGTTGCCCCTGGACGCCTTTGTCAGGCGGTTCCATCCGGGACGGCACCGACCGCCTCCGGAGAGGGCTGGATCTGGGCCCGCCTGAGGTCGTGCAGCCCCTCCAGCTGGTTGTACACGGCCAGCAGCTGAAGGCGGATGTGGTCGGTGTTCTCCAGCTTGGTCAGGTTGGCGAGAGCCGCCTCGATCTGGGCCTTGCTGTCGATCAGCAACCGGCACTCGTTGGTACCGGGTTCATAACTCATGGGTGGGCGTGGGCACAGGGACGGAACTCGGACGCAACCCCGTTCGGATCGCGCTCCCATGCAAGAGAAGGGGGTCCTGGGCCGCTGTCGGATCGGCTGCCGTTTCCTCTTGCATCAGCCTGGATCGGAGGGATCGGCTGGTGGATTCAGGCTACTGGGCATCAGCACAAGGAAGAGCCACCACCAGAGCCCCACGGCCATCGCCACCGGCAGGCTGATCCACCAGCGCCCGAACACCAGCCAGCTGGCAACCACGGCCACCACACCGGTGAGCAGGATCGACCAGGGCTGACACCACCAGGGCTTGACCTGCCAGATCGAGGACGGTTCGCGCGGGGGTGGGGAGGACAAACGGGCTCCGGGCCTCAGGAGTGGAACAGCAGCACAAGACCCAGGCTCACCTGATGGAATTCCCGTTCCTCCCGGCTGAGATCGAGCCCCACCTCCAGGCCCTCCCGCAGGGCCAGGTCATATGGGGGGGTAGCCGGCGCGGTTCCGGCTCGCCAGAGCGCAGCGATCCCCACGGGGGTGGCATGCCACCTGAAGCAGGAGGTGAGACCGATCGAGGGTTCCTCGAGGGCATCTTCCAGGAGGTCGCGAATGGGCATGGGGGGCAAGGACTGCGCCCAGCATCCGGAGGGAGTCCCGGGCATGCAATCAGATGAGAGTTTTCGTGACCTGAACGGGTCAGCGGGGCGCCTACCGTGCCGCCATGTCAGCCCTGCCGAGTCGCATCGCCCTGGTGCACGAGTGGTTCACCCCCCGCTCCGTGGGGGGGGCGGAACGGGTGGTTCAGGAAATCGACCGGCTGCTGGGCCAGGGGCGTCCCCCTGCCGATCTGTTCGCTCTGGTGGATGGCGAGAGCGGGCGCCGCGGCAGCTGGCTGGAGGGCCGCCGGATCCGCACGAGCTTCATCCAGACCCTGCCCTGGGGGGTCAGCCACGTTCAGCAGTACCTCCCCCTCCTGCCGCTGGCGATCGAACAGCTCGACCTCGGCGGCTATCCCCTGGTGCTCAGCAGCAACCATCTCGTGGCCAAAGGGGTGCTCACCGGCCCCGATCAGCTCCATGTCAGCTATGTGCACACCCCGGTCCGCTATGCCTGGGATCAGATGCATGCCTACCTGGCCGGGTCCGCCATCGCCCGCGGCCCCCTGGGCCCCTGGGTCCGCTGGCAACTGCATCAGCTGCGCCAGTGGGATGTCAGCAGCAGTGCCCGTGTGGACCATCTGATCGCCAATTCCCGCTTCACCGCCCGGCGCATCCAGCGCTGCTGGCGCCGGGCCAGCGAGGTGCTGCATCCGCCAGTGGCCGTGGAGCGGTTCCGCTGGGACCTGCCCCGGGAGGAGTTCTACCTGTCGCTCAGCCGGCTGGTGCCCTACAAACGGGTGGACCTGGTGATCGAGGCCTTCAACCGCACCGGTCTGCCCCTGCTGGTGGCCGGGGACGGACCGGAACGGGACCGGCTGGAGGCCATGGCGGGGGCATCGGTTCGCTTCCTGGGCCGGTGCGCTGCCGAGGAGGTGAGCAGCCTGATGGGACGCTGCCGTGCCTACGTGTACGCCGGGCTCGAGGATTTCGGCATCGCCCCAGTGGAGGCGATGGCCGCCGGAGCCCCGGTGATCGGCCTGGGGCAGGGAGGTCTGCTGGACACCGTGCGCTGCCTGGACCGGGACGCCGGGCGGGCCACCGGATTGCTTTTCCCGGAGCAGACGGCCGCCTGCCTGGGGGCGGCGCTGGAGCATTTCGAGCAGGGGCGGCTGTGGCAACGCCTGCCGCCCGAGCAGCTCAGGGCCTGGGCTGAGCAGTTCGCACCGGAGCGCTTCCAGGCCCGTCTGCTGGAGATGCTGGAGCGGCAGTGGCGGCACCACCGCCGGCGCCTGCGGCTGGCCCATGGCACCCTGCCAGCCCCCGGATCCGGCGACTGACGCCAACGAGGCGCTGTGCCTCTGGCCCGAGTGACCGCCCAGGCTGGTGTGGGGGGCCGTTGATTTTTAAAGTTTCCACACCAAGGGGCCGGTGATGTCCAACCATCACGCCAACGGGTACGGAAGTCACGAGCTCCCCAACCCCCACCACTGGTCCACCCAGCCCCCGCAGAACCCGGCGCGGCGGGTGCTCCATGTTCTTCCTCCGGTCACGCCCCTGTTTCCGTTCTCTCCGCCCCTGCCCACCGCCCAGGAGCTGATCGAGGCCCAGTCGAAACCGTCCAGGATCCTGAAGCGGGGTGGAGACATCCTTTTCTCCCTCCTGGTGCTGAGCCTGGGCAGCCCCCTGTTCCTGCTGCTGGCCCTGCTGGTGCGCCTGAGCTCACCGGGGCCCGTCTTCTATGTCCAGAGTCGGATCGGCCGGGGGTACAAGGGATTTGGCTGCATCAAGTTCCGCACGATGCGCAAGGACGCCGACCGGGTCCTCCGGACCCTTCTGGAGGAATCACCGGAGCTGCGGGAGGAGTTTCGCAAGGATTTCAAGCTCAAGGCCGACCCTCGCATCACCAGGATCGGCAGCTTCCTGCGCCGCTCCAGTCTGGATGAACTGCCGCAGTTCATCAATGTGCTCAGGGGGCAGATGAGCGTGGTCGGCCCCAGGCCGATCGTCCGCGATGAACTGGAGCGTTACGGGCAGCGCATGGACGAGGTGCTGGCGGTCCGGCCCGGCCTGACCGGTCTGTGGCAGGTCTCGGGTCGCAACAACCTCAGCTATGCCACCCGGATCAACCTTGATGTCACCTATGCGCGGCGCTGGGGGGTCCTCCTGGATCTCACGATCATGCTCAGGACGGTGGGGGTGATCCTCTTCCCCCGCGACCGCGGCGCCTACTGAACCCGCCCGCTCAGCCGGAGACCCGCCCAGTCAGGGCGAGCACGGGCAGGGCGGCCAGCAACCAGAGCACCTCCAGCCGTCGGCTGAGCGCCAGGATCCGCTCCACCGCCCCGCCATCGGGCGGGCTGTACCCCCAACCCACCACCGGCTTGCTCCGCTCGATCCCCCCATAGC
>CAYGQY010000175.1:0-4644 GCA_964352195.1 uncultured bacterium | reverse complement strand
GGGTTCCGGGGCCGGAGGGGTTGGAGCCCCCCTCGTCCGCCGTGCTCACCAGGGCCGCCAGCAGCTCCGGCGGACTCACGGGGAACGGCAGGTAGTGCAGATCGGACCCGGCTCGGCAGGCGTGGACGCAGACCTCCAGGAGCTGACTGAGGCGGGTCGGGGAGAGGCCCAGGTCGGCCAGGGTCACCGGCAGGCCAAGGGCACGGAAGACGGGGAGCAATTGGCGGCGGGCCTGGCCGGCCAGGCGGTTCCCGCCCAGCATCTCCTCCAGCCGCAGCTGGGCCAGCACGCCGACGGCCACCTTTTCGCCGTGCAGCGAACCGTGGGTCGCCTCGAGCTGGGTGAGGCCGTTATGGACCGCATGGGCAGCCACGGTGCGACAGCGGGCGCCCCCCAGACCACCGATCAGTCCGGCGGTGAGAGCACAGGCCTCGGCCACCCGAACCCAGGCCTCGCTCCCGGGCCGCTCGATCGCCGCCGTCCCGTCGAGCAGCAACTGATCCCGCAGCACACGGGCCAGCTGCACGGCCTGCTGCACCAGACCGTCGGTGCTGGCACCGCTGCTCACCGAAGCCTCATACCACTTGGCCATCGCATCGGCGATGCCGCTGGCCAGGGTGCGCGGCGGAGCCGTGCGCACCAGGTCGTGGTCGAAGACGAGAAGATCGGGGCAGCGGGCGAGCTCCACGTCGCGCACGAAGGCGCCCTGGGGGGTGTAGAGATTGGCGAGGGCCGTCCATCCGGCGCAGGTGGCCGCACTGGTTGGCACCGTGACGCAGGGAAGGGCCAGCCGGTGGGCCAGCAATTTGCCGGCATCGAGAACCTTGCCGCCCCCGGCGGCGATCACCCCATCGCGACCGGTGGCGCTGGCTTCGGCGGCAAGCCGCACGAGATCGGGCTCGCAGCAGTCGTCCTGCAGTTCGGCCCCCAGGGGGTCAAGGCCGATTACGCCCAGGTCGGCCAGCAGCCCCTCCCGCCGGCAACGGGTGACCCGGCTTCTCCCGAGCAGCAGCGGCCGTCGGGTGAGGGTGGCGATCGCCCCGAGGGAATGGGACCAGGCCGATGGGCCCCGCATCAGCCTGGCGGGGGCCACGGCGTGCTGCTGCAGCACCTCCACGACGGCCGGATCAGACGCTGGCACCGGCCAGTTCGGGTTCGGTGACGACGGTCTGGTGGCGGATCACCACCTGCTTCTCGTCGTTGACATCGACGAGGGCCGAGTCGCCTTCCTTGAGGCGACCCGAGAGGAACTCCTCCGCCAGGCTGTCCTCCAGCAGGCGCATGACCGCACGGCGCAGGGGACGGGCCCCGTAGCTGGGGTTGTAACCCTCTTCCACCAGGCGCTCCTTGAAGGCCTCGGTGACCGAGAGGCCGATGCCTTTCTCCTGCATGCGGGCGAAGACCTCACGCAGCATGATTTCGGCGATGTCCTTGACCTCGTCGCGGCTGAGCTGCCGGAAGACGATGATCTCGTCGAGACGGTTGAGGAATTCGGGACGGAAGTACTGCTTGAGCTCCTCGTTCACCAGGGAGCGGATCCGGTTGTACTGGGTCTCCTCCACGGCGGCGCCGGAGAATTCAAAGCCGAGCCCCCCGCCACCTTTTTCGATCACCTTCGAACCGATGTTCGAAGTCATGATGATCAGGGTGTTCTTGAAATCCACCGTGCGGCCCTTGGAATCGGTGAGGCGACCGTCTTCAAGCAATTGAAGGAGGAGGTTGAACACATCGGGATGGGCTTTCTCGATCTCATCGAACAGCACCACGGTGTACGGGCGCCGCCGGACCGCCTCGGTGAGCTGGCCGCCTTCATTGAAGCCGACATAGCCGGGAGGGGAACCGATCAGCTTGCTGACGGTGTGGCGCTCCATGAACTCGGACATGTCGAGCCGGATCATGGCTTCCTCGCTGCCGAAGAAGTAGGCGGCCAGGCCCTTGGTGAGTTCCGTCTTGCCGACGCCGGTGGGGCCGGAGAAGATGAAGCTGGCGATCGGACGGTTGGGGTTCTTGAGACCCACCCGGGCACGGCGGATCGCCTTGGACACGGCCTTGACGGCTTCGTCCTGCCCGATCAGACGCTGGTGGAGGGTGTCCTCCATGTTGAGCAGCTTCACCGATTCGCTCTCGGTGAGCTTCTGGACGGGAACCCCGGTCCAGGCCGCCACGATCTGGGCGATGTCCTCTTCGGTGACAACGGGATGGCGCTCCCCGGCGGAGGAAGCCAGGGCCAGATCCGCGGCGGTGCTGACCTCCACCTCCGCTGCGGTGGCGACGGCTTCAAGGCCGCTGTCGCTGGCCGGCTCGCCATCACGGCGGGCCTGGAGGATGGAGCGGATCTGCTCGCGCAACTCCACCTCCTTGTCGCGCAGCTCACCGGCCTTGGTGAAGTCCTGCTGGCGCACCGAGTCCTCCTTCTGCTTCTGAACCTCACGGAGCTGCTTGTCGAGCTCCTTGGCGGCCGGGGGCAGCTTGGAGTTGAGCAGGCGCACGCGGCTGCCGGCCTCGTCGATCAGGTCGATGGCCTTGTCGGGGAGGAAGCGGTCGGAGATGTAGCGATCCCCCAGGGTGGCCGCGGCCACCAGGGCCTCATCGCTGATCTTGAGCCTGTGATGCTGCTCGTAGCGCTCCCGCAACCCGTGCAGGATCTCGATCGTCTCGACCACCGAAGGCTCACCCACCATCACCGGCTGGAAGCGTCGCTCAAGGGCCGCGTCCCGTTCGATGTGCTTGCGGTATTCATCCAGGGTGGTGGCCCCGATGCACTGCAGCTCTCCCCTGGCCAGGGCGGGCTTGAGGATGTTGGCCGCATCGATGGCGCCCTCGGCCGCACCGGCGCCGATCAGGGTGTGCACTTCGTCGATCACGAGGATGACGTTTCCGGCCCCCCGGATCTCCTCCATGATCTTCTTGAGCCGCTCCTCGAACTCGCCGCGGTACTTGGTGCCGGCCACCAGCAGGCCGATGTCCAGGGTGAGGACGCGCTTGTCCTCAAGGATGTCGGGCACCTCTCCCTGAATGATGCGCTGGGCGAGGCCTTCGGCGATGGCGGTCTTGCCGACACCCGGCTCCCCGATCAGCACGGGGTTGTTCTTGGTTCGCCGGCCGAGGATCTGGACAACCCGATCGATCTCGTTCTGGCGGCCCACCACGGGATCGAGCTTGCCTTCGGTGGCCAGCTGGGTGAGATTGCTGCCGAATTCATCAAGGGTGGGGGTCTTGGTGGAGCCCTTGCTGCCCCCTCCGGCGGTGACCTCGGCGGTTTCACCCAGCATGCGGATCACCTGGGTGCGGACCTTGGCCAGGTCGACACCGAGATTCTCAAGGACCCGGGCGGCGACACCTTCGCCCTCCCGGATCAGACCGAGCAGCAGGTGTTCGGTGCCGATGTAGTTGTGGCCGAGCTGCCGGGCCTCCTCAAGGGACAGCTCCAGCACGCGCTTGGCCCGGGGAGTGAACGGGATCTCCACCGCCACGAAGCCGGAGCCCCGACCAATGATCTTCTCCACCTCCACGCGGGCATCCTTGAGGTTGACCCCCATGGACTTGAGTACCTTGGCGGCCACGCCCGTTCCCTCGCCGATCAGCCCGAGGAGGATCTGCTCGGTGCCCACGAAGTTGTGGCCGAGGCGGCGGGCCTCCTCCTGGGCCAGCATGATGACCTTGATGGCCTTCTCGGTAAACCGCTCGAACATGGGCGGTGCCTGTGCAAGTTCCCCTAACCTATCAGGGCTGGCAGGGTCCGTGCGGCTCGTTGGGTCGGAATGGCAGATCCGTTGCGCCAACTGGGGAGAGCCCGGTCATTCGCAATAGCCTCGACGACTTAATCCTTCGGCGTTCCGCATCAACAAAGGGCGGCAATCCGTACCTCACTGATCGCCGGCCAGGGGATTGACCAGCTCCACCCATTGGATCAGAGCATCCTGGCCGTCGTGGTAGTAACCGCGACGACGGCCCGCCACGGCGAACCCGAACGCGGCGTAGAGGGCCAGGGCGGCCGTGTTTCCGGCGGAGACCTCCAGGGTGGCCCGTTCGGCCCCTTCCCCGATCGCCTCACGCAGCAGGGCCTCCAGCACCAGGGCGGCCAGGCCCCGGCGGCGGTGGCGGGGGTCCACGGCCACCAGGCTGATGTGGAGCTCTTCGAGGATCAGCCAGCCGCAGGCCACGGCCCGCAGGGCACCCTCTTGCCAGATCCCGAGGCAGGGCCGCCGGGGGCCGGCAAGCTCGCTGCGCCACTGGTTCTCGCTCCAGGCGGCGCGACGGGCCCGGCGATCAAGGGCCACGCAATGGGGATGGTCCTCCGGCCCCAGCCGCCTGACCAGCCGTGTGGCGGGCGATTCGACGTCTCCAGCCATGGTCGTCCCTACGATTGTGAACCGAGCCCGAGCCCCAGTCCGCAGGATTCCCCGATGATCGTGTCTTCCGTCAGCGCACCAGCGGCACCGGGACACTCACCGGGCATGGACGGCTCAGCTCCTGACGCCCCTGGCTCGGACGCGGTTCCGTTCTACGAGCCCGGCCGCGACCCCGCCAGCCCGAACCGCAATCTCACCCCGCTCAGCACCCGGCTCCAGGCCGACGGGGCCCTCGAGGTGGGCGGCTGCGGACTAGCCCCCCTGGCCCGCCGCTATGGCACCCCCCTCTATG
>CAYGQY010000174.1:0-4650 GCA_964352195.1 uncultured bacterium | reverse complement strand
CGTTCAACAGCACGCTCGTGCGCCGGCGCCGGCGCACGAGCGTGCTGTTGAACGGCTTCACCGCCCCGATGACGACGCTGCCGGTGATCGAGCGCGAACTGGGCCTGGACCCTTGAGGCCGTTCGGGCCCGGACCCTGGCGGCAGCTCTGGGGGCTGGCCCTGGCCGTTCCCCTGGTCGCTGGGCTCGACCGCCTGCCCGCCACCACCCTCGGGCAGGGGCTGCGGGAGCTGGACAGCCAGCTGGACGGAGTCTTCTTCCGCCTGCGCGGCGTTCGCCCTCCGCCGGCCGATCCGGTGATCCTGGCCATCGATGCCGATTCGCTCGAGCTGGGCGAGTTGCTCAGCCCGAGCGAACGGGCGGCCTCCCCCCTCTGGCGGGAGATGGGGCCCTGGCCCTGGCCGAGGGCCCTGCAGGCACGGCTGGTGGCCAGCGTGCTCGAGCAGGGGGCCGCCCGGGTGCTGGTCAACCTCGAATACAGCCAGCCCAGCCCGTTCGGCGCGGCCGACGACGCCGCCTTTGCGGCGATCCTGGCCCCCTGGCGCGACCGGGTGCATCTGGCGATCCGCTATGGCGTCCGCGACCGGCAGGGGCTGGAGCAGGTGCGGCTGGACCAGCCGATCCATCGGCTCGCCCCCCCCGGTCTGACGACCCTGCTGCTGTCGCCCCAGGGGGTCGCCGAGGCGGTGCCGGGGCGGGTCTGGCTGGAGCGCAACCTGGCCGGCTTTCCGCCTCCCCTGCCGCGCCCCCTGGCCTTCCTCGCCGCCGAGCGTCCGCTGCCGCTGGCCCCGATGGGCCTGAATCTTCACGGTCCGGCCGGCAGCCTGCTCGCGGTACCGGCCTGGCAGGTGCGGGACACCCCCGCCGGCTTCTGGCGCGGCCGCACCGTCCTGTTCGGCGCCACCTCCCTGGCGCTGGGTGACCGGCAGGAAACGCCCTTCGGTCCCCAGAGCGGCACTGAGGTGCAGGGCGTGGCCGTCGCCAATGTGCTCGAGGGCCGGGGGCTGGGAACCCTGCCGGGGCCCGCGGAACCGCTGCTGCTGCTGGCCTGGGGCCTGGGGGCCTGGTGGTGGCTGGGCCGTGGCGGCAGCGCCGGCCGCACGGTGCTGCGGCTCCTGGCCCTGCTGGCGTTCACCCTCCTGGCCGGCTGGGGGCTCTGGGCCGGAGCCCTGCTGCGGCTTCCCCTGGCTGCCCCGCTGCTGGCCGCGCTGGCGGGCGGGGGGACGCTGGCCCTGGGCCAGGTGCTGGTGGAGAGCCGGGAGAGGACCTACCTGCACCAGTTGCTCTCCCGGCGGGTCTCCCCCACCCTGCTGCGCGACATCCTTCGAAACCCCGGGCCGATCTGGACCCAGGCCGGCGGCAGCCGGGCCCGCTGCGTTGTGCTGTTCAGTGATCTGGTGGGGTTCACCCCGCTGAGCGCCAGCCTTCCCCCGGATGAGCTGTTCAGCCTGCTCAACCGCTATTTCGAGCTGATGGCCGCCGCCGTGCTGGCCGAGCAGGGGCTGCTCGACAAGTTTATCGGCGACGCGGTGATGGCGGAATTCGGCGTGCCCCGCAGCCGCGGCGACCGTGAGGAGGCCCGCGCGGCGGTGCGGGCGGCCCTGGCGATGCAACGGGGCCTGGAGGGTCTCAACGGGGAACTGGCGGCGGCGGGCCGGCCGCCCCTGCGCCATGGCATCGGTCTGCACGTGGGAGAGGTGATCGCGGGCAACTTGGGCGCGTCCCAGCGGCTGGAGTTCACGGTGGTCGGGGCCACCGTGAATGTGGCCAGCCGCCTGGAGGGCCTCACCCGCCGCCTCCCCGGCCACCCGATCCTGATCAGCGCTGAGCTGCTGGCCCTGCTGAGCGGAGAGGTGGAGGTCGAGGCGCTGGGGGCGCATCGGATCGAAGGCTGGCCCGCTCCCCTGGAGGTATTCGGGCTGCGGGGTGTGCTCCCTCCCACGGACGGCCCAGAATGCGCCCGTCGCGCCCCGCCGTCGCTTGAACCGGATGGGGGAGCGTGACAGCGCCGTTCGCCCCTTCTCCCGATGCCGCATTCGCCGCTGCCCGTTCCGCACGCCTCGTCCGTCAGGGGCACGCTCCCAGGCGCCGCCCTGCTGGGTCTGGGCGCCTGCATGGCGGTGCTCCTGGGGCCCGGAGCGGCCGGGGCGGCCGAAACCGCCACGGTCCAGGAGATCCTCGACGGCAAGGAGCTCTACATCGACTCCCGTCAGGCCAAGGTGAAACAGAAGGCCCGTTCGCCCCAGGAGATCAGCACCCGGGACAGCCGCGGTCAGCTCAGCTTTGATTCGGGGGCGGCGGGCCGGCTCAACCGCTTCTCCCAGATCCGGCTGGGCAGCACCTGCTTCCTGCTCAGCAAGGGGCAGGTGCTGGTGTCCGGGAAGCAGAGTGGTTGCACCAGATCGTCCCGTCTGAGCGTGCGGGGCACCAACTACCTGCTGGAGGTGAAGGACGACGGGGGGTCGGAACTCTCGGTGCTGGAGGGATCGGTGCAGGTGGAACCCCTGCAGGATGGGGAGCCCACCGGAGCGGCCCCCACCACGGTGCAGGCGGGGGAACGGCTCCAGCTCTCCCCCGCCGGGGTGATCCTGGCGGTGCTGAAGCTCTCCAGCGGCGACTACAACACCATCCTGGGCGGTCCGCTGTTCCGGGGGTACTCGGTGCCACTGCCGGCCTTCGGCTCGCTGGAGAGCTACATCCGCTCCTCGGTGCCCGGGGTCACGCTTCCCTCCCTGCGGGTGGCCCCGTCGGTCCCGTCCTTCGGCCTGCCGCGCCTGTTCTGATGCCCGGCTCCTTCCCCCTGACTGAGAGGTGCTGATGCGGCGCAGCGGGATCACGGTCCTCGGCTCCCTTGCGGTGGCGGTGCTGGCTGGCGTCCTGAGCGGCTGGCCGCCTGCCCTCTGGCGCAGCTGGGAGCGGGGGCTGGAGCAGCAGCTGGTGGTGCTGCGGGGGAGCCGCCCCGTGCCCCCCGGCGTGGTGCTGGTCACCATCGACGATGCCACCCTCCAGCAGGGCGGCTGGTTCGTCAGCCAGAACCGCGAGCGGATCCCCCCCTGGGCCCGGGGGATCGGCACTCTCCCCTGGCCCCGGGCCGCCTATGGCCTGCTGGCCTCCCGGCTGCGGGAGGCCGGGGCCTCGGCTGTGGCGATCAACGTGGTCTTCGCCGGTCCCAGCAGCTTCGGGGCCGCCGATGATGTGGCCTTCAACCGGCTTCTGGAGCGCCAGCGGGGGCGGGTCGCCCTGGCCGCCGAGATGCTCGAACCGCAGGACGACCAGGCCGTCGGAGGCCTCACCCTGGTGCGTCCGGAACTGCTGCTGGGGGCGATCGGCGGACCGACGCGGCTCGGCCTCACCAACACCCTGCCCCAGCGGCCGGACCAGCCGGCCCTCCACCCCGAGGCCTACGGCCGGGGTCTGCTGCCGGACAACCAGGTGGATCCGTTCCCGTCCCTCTCGGCCACTGCCCTGACCCTGGCGGGCCGGAGCAGCCGCCAGGACGATCCCCGCCGCGCCCTCAATTTCTACGGCCCGGAGGGCAGCTTCACGCGGTTGCCGGCCTGGGAGGTGCTCGACCCCGAACGCTGGCGCGACCATCCCCGCCGGGGCTCGGTGCAGGGGGCCATCGTGCTGGTGGGGCCGGTGGTCTCCCAGGGCGACACGGGCAACCCCTCCCCCTTCGGTCCGCTCTCGGGCCTGGAGACCCTGGCGACGGCCACCGCCAATTCCCTGCAAGGGGATGGTCTGGCCGCCTGGCCCCTGGATCCCCTGCCCCGCGGTCTGCTGGCGATGGCGCCGTTGCTGCTGGTCGCCGCCCTGGCCCTGTCCCGGCCAGCTCTGGGCTGGCGGCTCGCCCTGGTGGCCGGTGTGCTGGTGCTGCAGCTCGTGGTCGGGGTGGTGGTGCTGCGCCAGGCCCGCCTCTGGCTGCCGCTGCTGGCTCCGGCCAGCGGCCTGGTGCTGCTGGGGCTGCTCTATGGCGGCGACGCCTACCTCAGCGAGGAGCGGGAGCGGCGGCGGCTGCGCCGCACCTTCGAGCGCTACGTCGCCCCCTCCCTGGTGGCTGAGATCCTGGCCGATCCGCAGGCGGCCGAGGGCATGCTGCGCGGCCGCCTGTTGCCGGTCACCGTGCTGTTCTCGGATCTCAAGGGCTTCACCCAGCTCACCCAGCGCCGCAGCGCCGACGGCCAGATCGAGCTGCACGTGCGCCAGCTCAACCGCTATCTGGGGGCGATGGTGGCGGTGATCACGGCCCATGGGGGCACGGTCGACAAGTTCATCGGCGATGCCGTGATGGCGGTGTTCGGTTCCCCGCTGGGCCGCGGCGCCGGCGAGGAGGCCCGGGCGGCCCTGCGCTGCGCCCGGGCAATGCGGCAGGCTCTGGCCGAGCTCAATGCCGCCTGGGCGGAGGAAGGTCTCGAGCCGTTCGACAGCGGCATCGGCCTCGCCAGCGGGGAGGTGATCGCCGGTCAGATCGGCAGCCCCCAGCGCCTGGATTTCACCGTGATCGGCGACAAGGTGAACCTGGCCAGCCGGCTGGAGGGCCTCACCCGCACGGCGGCGGTGCCGGTGCTGTTCGATGCCGCCACGGCTGATCTGGTGGGAGACGCGATGGCCGTGCGGGGGCTGGGCGAGCGGCCGGTGAAGGGGCTGGGGG
>CAYGQY010000173.1:0-4660 GCA_964352195.1 uncultured bacterium | reverse complement strand
TGCCGCGGGGGCAACCAGTAGTTGCTGGAAAAAATTCATGGGTTCCTCACACGAAAAGGAAAGCGTAGTAACGATTCTCATTCTCAACACAGTGGTCTGTGCCGGTGGGCCTTCTGGCTGGTTGAGTCAAGCGGGCTGTCGTCAGGCTCAGAGTTTCGCCCATTCCGCTGGCAGTACATTGGCCACAAGAGTGAATCCGCCTCGGCCATCCGGCTTGATCACATAGGCGATGCCTTGGGGATCTGGATAGATGCCAGTTGCAGATTCAAAAATGTCGTCATGGCCAACAATTACTGTGTTGCTGCCGCGTTCTGGAAGTTCAGTCAGTAAAGGAGTGACGTTCTTCTTCATCAAAGCAACCAAGTCATCGGTGTACTCCTCGTAGGGAAGAAAATTCAAACGCGAATCCTTCTTGTCATACCTTCCAAAGGCCAGGTTTGCCGTCTGCCAGGAGCGACAGTACTCGCTGGAGATCACTCTGCTCACGGGAATGCCCTTGGTCGTGAAGGCGGCACCAATATCTCTGGCATCCTGAATGCCCTGCTGGCTCAACTGACGCTGGGTCGCGCATTCGCCCAGACTCATGTTGGGATCGGCTTGATCGGCATAGTCTTTCACCGTTTGAGCGTGGCGGAAATAGATGACATAGCCTCCCTGCTTCAGGGCTGAAAGCAGCGCTTTGCCACTAATTCGATCTTGAAAGCCTGCGTTGGCCTGTTCACCAGGGGACAGCGCCTGAGCCAAGCGAAGTGGGGCAATGGTCTGGCCGCCTGTGCGCGTTGAGACGCGTTCAGGTTCACTCACTGCAGTCCATGCAGGCTGATGGGCAGCCGACACTCCGATGATGCCCAGGGCGAGAGCCAGGACTAGTCTGGACATGAAGCAAGACCTCTTTAGAACTGAACTAGAAGAAACTTGTCCAATGGAATCATGCTTGTCATATCTCATCACCCATCAACAGATGGGTCTTCGATGTTGGAGCACTGGCCAAGGAGCACAAAGCCGCATCCAAACCCTACGGGATCACTAAAGAAGCCGATGGCCTGTAAATCACTCCTGCAAGTGCTGATTGTTACAGGCTGAAAAGCTGAGCTCGCTCTTGATCGGTCAGGGTGACATTTCATACGTTTACGGGTGTCATGACTGATGCCATCTGCAGTCGAAATGGCTAAACAAGGTGTGTGGTTCAGGAGTAGAGGTCTGCATTGACCTGGCCAGATATCGGCAAAGGTGTGGCTGCCCTGCGGCGGTGGAGGTCCTGGCCCGGGCTCTGGCGCTCTGCTGCGGCGTACGTGAAACCAGGCGATCCAGCCAACCCATCCAGCCTCGATGCGTCGTCGTTTCTGCTCGCTGAGGCTTGCCTGGAGGAACCACTCTGGGTTGTGGAGGTGAGCGCCCAGGCAGAGCTCAGGGACAGGTTGATCAGCATGGGCCTGCATCGGGGTTGCCCACTGCGGGTGGTGATGCGCGCTGCCCGCGACTCCCATCTGGTGGCGGTCGCCAATGCCCGCCTGGCCCTGGATGGGGCGATGAGCCGAGCCATCCGGGTACGCCGCTCAGCCATCCAGATCGCCCCGGACGCGCCGTCAAGCTCCATTCCATCGCTCGCTTCATCCATGGACATGTCACCCCAGGGACCCACGCAGCAGCCCGGCTCAGCGCACCCGGTGGATCAGGTGCAGCTGCAGACCCTCCCCGCGGGCAGCCGCGGCCGTGTTCAGGGGTATCGGCAGGGCTCGAGAAGTTACCGCCAGAAACTTCTGGCCATGGGCCTCACTCCTGGAACCGAGTTTGAAGTCACTCGCCATGCCCCGATGGGCGATCCGGTGGAATTGAAAGTGCGGGGATTCTCACTCATGTTGCGCAAGTATGAAGCTGACATGTTGATCGTTACGGAGTTACGCCATGCCTGAAGCCATCATCGCCCTTTGTGGCAATCCGAATTGTGGCAAGACAACCCTGTTCAACGAGCTGACTGGCACCAATCAGAGGGTTGGCAATTGGCCCGGAGTCACGGTCGAGCGCAAGGAAGGCCTGCTCGAGGTTGGTTCCATGCCGGTGCGGCTCGTGGATCTGCCTGGCATCTACTCGCTTGACCTGGCTGATTCCCAGGGAGGCCTCGATGAAAAGGTGGCCAGGGATTATCTGACCTCCGGCAAAGTGAACCTGATCATTAATATTGTTGATGCCTCGAATCTGGAGCGGAATCTCTATCTCACTGCCCAGATCATGGAGATGCGTCTCCCCATGATCGTGGCCCTCAACATGATTGATGTGGCCGAAGAGGCGGGCTTTGCCACCGACAGCGTCGCCCTCTCCGAGCGGCTGGGATCCCCGGTCGTTCCGCTGGTGGCCGCAAAGGGCATCGGGGTGGAGAGCCTCCTGCATGGCGTGGAGCGTGAGCTGCAGAGCCCGACGCCACCCCGGCCCTATGTGGCCTACCCGCCAGTGGTGGAGGATGCCATCGCCGCCCTGATGCCCCAGCTCGGCTGCCTGAGCGCCGCTGTGGGCGCCGGCAGCCTCACGCCGGACCACCGCTGGCTGGCCCTCAAGCTTCTGGAGGGCGGTTCCCAGGGC
The DNA here is from genome assembly GCA_964352195.1 of uncultured bacterium. Classification (GTDB taxonomy): domain Bacteria; phylum Cyanobacteriota; class Cyanobacteriia; order PCC-6307; family Cyanobiaceae; genus CAYGQY01. The sequence continues at coordinate 2,083 of CAYGQY010000173.1, read as the reverse complement.
GAGACCCTGCTGCAGGGCCGGCGCGAGCTGAGCCAGCAGGTGGCGAGCCATCGGCGCCGCATCCGCCAGGTTCTCCAGGAGGACATCGATGTGGTCTTCGCCGACAGCCGCTACGGCTGGATCCGGCAGCTGGTCTCTGGCGTAGCCAGGCAGACCCGTCTCGTCAGCCGCAGTGTGTCAGACCGGATCGATCAGGTGGTGCTGAACCGCTGGCTGGGGATCCCCATCTTCCTGCTGGTGATGTATGCACTCTTTCTGGTGACGATCAACATCGGTGGAGCATTTATTGATTTCTTTGACATTGCTGCGGGCACCATCTTCGTGGATGGATTCGGCGCCCTGCTGGCTGCGGCTCGGATGCCTGAATGGCTGATCCTGATCCTCGCCGGAGGTGTCGGTGCCGGCATCCAGACCGTAGCCACGTTCATTCCCATCATTGGAATCCTGTTCCTTTTTCTGGCCATTCTGGAGGATTCGGGCTACATGGCCCGGGCGGCCTTCGTGATGGATCGCTTCATGCGCGTGATCGGCCTGCCAGGCAAATCATTTGTACCCATGCTGATTGGGTTTGGCTGTAATGTGCCTGCCATCATGGCCACCCGTACGCTTGAAAACAGGCGCGATCGGTTGCTCACGATCATGATGAATCCCTTCATGTCCTGTGGGGCGCGACTGCCGGTCTACGCCCTATTCGCTGCGGCCTTTTTCCCTTTATCCGGTCAGAACGTGGTGTTTGGTCTTTACCTCATCGGCATTGCCATGGCCGTACTCACCGGCCTGATCCTGAAAACCACCATCCTGCGTGGCCAGGCATCCCATTTCGTCATGGAGTTGCCGGCTTACCACATGCCCACCATCAAAGGGGTGCTGATCCGAGCCTGGGAGCGGTTGAAAAGCTTCATCATGCGGGCCGGAAAAGTGATTGTGATCATGGTGATGGTGCTCAGCATCCTCAGTTCAGTGGGTGTTGATGGCAGCTTTTCCAATGACAACAGTGATCGATCTGTGCTCAGCAGTGTCAGCCGATCAATCACTCCTGTTTTCAGCCCTCTTGGCATCCGTCAGGAGAACTGGCCGGCCACGGTGGGAATCTTCACGGGTGTGTTTGCCAAGGAGGCCGTTGTGGGAACCCTAGATGCGCTCTATTCCACGCTTGGGGTCCAGGATGATGCGGCCCGAGGCCTCGCTCCCCAGGCCGACGACGACTTCCGCTTCTGGGATGGCCTGGCCGAGGCGGTGGCCACCATTCCAGCCAACTTGTCGGAGGTTCCCGCCATGCTGCTCGACCCCCTGGGCATCAATGTGGGTGATGTCAGCAACGTGGATGCAGCGGCCGAGGCGCAAGCGGTTGGGGTGGGAACATTCGGCGCCATGGCCACCCGCTTCAACGGCAGGATCGGAGCTTTTGCCTACCTGATCTTTGTGCTGCTCTACTTCCCCTGTGTGGCCGCCATGGGTGCGGTCTACCGGGAAACCAACTGGGGCTGGACAGCCTTTGTCGGCCTCTGGACCACGGGTCTGGCCTACGCCGCATCCACCCTCTTCTATCAGGTGGGAACCTTTGCCAGCCATCCGCGCCTGTCCATGGGCTGGATTCTGGCCGTCATGGTGGCTGCTGCCCTCACCATTCTCGGCTTGAAGGCCATCGGCCCCCAGGCCGTGGACCCGGAGCGCGAGCGGCTGAATGATGCCTCTGCCCAAGCCCTGTGAGATCCAGATCCTGTGATTCTCAGTCTTCTCCAGAATTACTTACGAGACCATCGAGCGGCTTCGCTCACCCAGATGGAAGCCAGCCTGGGTGTACCAGCTGACGCTCTGCGAGGCATGTTGGATCTGCTGGAGCGTAAGGGCAGGGCCCAGCGCCTGCCTCGTGCGCAGCGCTGCCATGGCTGCACGCTTTGCGATGAGAAAGCATTGGAGTTCTACCGCTGGATGGGCGACACGGACGTACCGGTTCAATGGCCCTGTCAGCAGGAGCAGTGTCCTCAGTGAGTCTCGCTGGAGATCGCTTCTGCATCATCCTTGCCGCCCATCGATCAGCTTGATGTGACTCTGCCCAGCACACTGAGGACATCAGCGACGC
>CAYGQY010000172.1:0-4669 GCA_964352195.1 uncultured bacterium | reverse complement strand
CGCCGTGACGGCCCCGGTCCGGCCGCCCCTGGTGCTCGTGCATGGGCTCTGGGACACGCCGAGGCTGTTCCAGCGCCTGCGCCAGAGCCTGGGCGGGGCCCGGGACCCCCTGCTGGTGCCCCACCTGCACCACCGGCTCGGACACACTCCGCTGATGCCCCTGGCCGAACGGCTGGGGGCGGCCATCGAGGCCGCCTTCGGCCCCGACCAGCCGGTGGATCTGCTGGGTTTCTCCATGGGTGGTGTGATCGGGCGCTGCTGGCTGCAGACCCTGGGCGGCCACCGGCGCACCCGGCGCTTTCTCAGTGTTGCCAGCCCGCAGCAGGGCACCCTCACGGCCCAGCTCTGCCCGGCCCCGCTGCTGGGAGGCATCGCCGACATGAAATGGGGCAGCCCCCTGCTGCGCCGACTCAACGCCGATCTCACCACCCTGGAGACGGTGGAGTGCCTGAGCTTCTACTGCCTCACCGACCCGGTGGTGGTGCCAGGCTGGAAGGCGGTGCTGCCGATCGGTCCGTCCCGTCCCCTGCCGGTGTGGCTGCATCACACGGTGCTCAGTGCCCCCCGTTCCCTGGCGGTGCTCCGCCACGAACTGTTGCGGCCCTGAGGGGATCGGCTCAGGCGGCCACCAGTCCCGAGTGGCGGATCAGCGCCTCCGGGGAAGGGTCACGGCCCCGGAAGGCCGCGAACACCTCGGCCGGAGGACGGCTGCCACCGAGGCTGAGCACGGTGTCGCGGAAGCGGCGGCCCGTGTCCCGGATCGGCCCCTCGTTCTCCAGACCCACCTCCTCGAAGGCGCTGAAGGCGTCGGCGCTGAGCACTTCGGCCCACTTGTAGGAGTAGTAGCCGGCCGCGTAGCCGCCGGCGAAGATGTGTCCGAAGGCGCAGAGGAAGGCGTCCTCGGGGATCGGGGGCAGCACCGTGGTGCCGACGGCGATCTCCCGGCGCAGTTGCTCGGGGGTCCGGCCGCCGTCCGGCGTCCACTGGCTGTGCAGCCGCAGGTCCACCAGGGCGAAATGCACCTGCCGCAGGGTGGCGCTGCCGCCCAGGTAGGTGCGGGCCGCCAGCAGCTTGGCGAACTCCGCCTCCGGCAGGGGGTCGCCGGTTCGCCAGTGCCGGGCCATGCCCAGCAGTGTGGCGCGGTCGTAGCACCAGTTCTCCATGAACTGGCTGGGCAGTTCCACGGCGTCCCATTCCACCTGGTTGATGCCCGCCGCCTGGGGACGCTCCACCGTGGTGAGCATGTGCTGCAGGCCATGGCCGAACTCGTGGAAGAGGGTCTCCACCTCCTCGAAGGTCATCAGGCTGGGGGTGTCCCCCAGCGGCGGGCTCTGGTTGCAGATCAGGTAGGCCACCGGCAGCACCGGCTGGCCTCCCGCATCGATCGTGCGGCCCAGGCACTCATCCATCCAGGCGCCGCCGCGCTTGCTGCCCGGGCGGCTGTAGGGATCCAGATAGAAGGCGGCGATCGGGGCGCCCGCCTCGGGAGCGGCCCCGGAGCCCTCCAGCACGCGGAAGAAGCGAACATCCGGATGCCAGACGGGGGCCTCCCCGTCGGCGGCCTCGATCCGGATGCCGAACAGGCGGCCGCACAGGGCGAAGAGACCCTCCAGCACCTGGGGGAGCGGGAACCAGGGCCGCAGGGCCTCGCCATCGAGATCGAAACTCTCCTGCCGCAGCACCTCCCCCCAGTGACTCACGTCCCAGGGCCGGAGCGTGGTGGCCTCCGGGGCCCCGTGGCGGCCAGCGCAGGCGGCCAGGGCCGCGAGCTCCCGCTCGGCGGCGGGGAAGGCGGCCGCGCGCAGCTGCTCGAGCAGCCGCTCCACCGTGTCCACGCTGTCGGCCATCTTGGTGGCCAGGCTGACACTGGCCCAGTCGGGGTAGCCCAGCCGCAGCGCCTGCTCCCGCTTCAGGGTGAGGATCCGCTCGATCAGGGGGGTGTTGTCATGGGCGCCGCCGGAGGCACGGCTCACCTGGGCGGTGTAGGCCCGCTCCCGCAGATCGCGGCGGCGGCTGTACTTCAGGAACGGCATCAGCCGCGGGGGGTCCAGCCCCAGCAGCCACGGTCCGGCCCCGGCGCTGGCCTCGCCCCCATCGGAGCGGCGGTGGCCGGCCTGGCGGGCCGCCTGGGCCAGCAGCTCCCGCAGGCTCTCGGGCAGGCCGTCGGCCTCGGCGGGGCTCTCCAGCAGGAGGGTCCAGTCCTGGGTGGCGTCGAGCACGTGGTTGCCGAAGCGGGTGGCGAGCTCGGCCAGCTCCTGGCTGGCGGCGTTGAAGGCGCTCTGGGCCTCGCCCTCGAGGGCCACACCCCGCAGCCGCATGTCGAGCCGTTCGGCGTCCAGGATGCGCAGCTGGGTGGGGTCGAGCCGTTGGGGGCTGCCAGCGCTGGCCTGCTCGTGCTGCAGGCGGAGCCGCTCCAGGGCCCGGTAGACGCTGCGGCTCTGGCCGGCCCGGTTGCCGAACGCCACCACGGCCGGCTGCTGGCTCTGGTGGGCCTGGCGCAGATCGGGGCTGTTGCAGACCCCGTTCAGATGGCTCACCACCCCCCAGCTCCAGCGGAGCCGCTCACCCAGCTGCTGCAGGGGATCCATCACCATGTCCCAAGCCAGGGGCTCGGCCGACTCCAGGGCCCGATCCAAGTGCCGTTCCAGCCGGTCGAAGCTGGCGTTGAGCTCCTCCAGCAGGGTGGGGATCGCCTGGCGGACCTGGGCGGGGTCGATCGAGGGGTAATCGGGCAGACCCCGGCCCGCCAGCAGGGGGAGGGATCCGGCGCCAAGGAGGCTGGCGCCGGGCGGATCGCTGACGGGGGTGGGCATGGAGCGCGCTGCGGAGCTGGAACCATTCCAGCCGATCGGCCCCCCCGGCGGCGGGTCAGCCCAGAGCGGGTAGCCGCCCGATCGCCACCACGGCGTGGTCCGCCAGCCGCTGGGCCAGGGCATTGGTGGAGGAGCCGTAGAAGTCGATCGCCAGGCGAGGCCAGAAGCCGATCGCCAGGGTGGGCACCAGCAGGCAGAGCCCGATCACCAGCTCGCGGGGTTTCATGTCTCCCACCACGGCCAGGGCCGGAATCCTCGGGCCGAAGAACACCCGCCGGCACAGAGATAGCAGATAGACGGGGGTGAGCACCAGGCCGATGGCGGCCAGCACCACCGTGATCACCCGGAAGCCGGTGGTGAACCCGTCGTTGCTGGTGATGCCCAGGAAGACCGTGATCTCACTGACGAATCCGCTCATGCCGGGCAGGGCCAGGGAGGCCAGGGAACTGGCCAGGAAGAAGGCGAAGGTGATCGGCAGCACCTTGGCCAGGCCGCCCATGTTGGGGATCGAGAGGGTCTTGGTGCGCTCGTAGAACACCCCGGTCACGAAGAACATCGAGGCGGCGATCAGCCCGTGGCTGATCATCTGGAGCATGGCCCCGCTCATGCCCAGGCTGTCGACGGCGCCGATGCCCAGGAGCACGAAGCCCATGTGGCTCACGGAGCTGCAGGCGATCCGTCGCTTGACGTTGTCCTGGGCGAAGGCGTTGAGGGCGCCATAGATGATGTTAACGATGCCCAGCACCACCAGGGCCGGAGCCAGCTGCAGGTGCACCTCCGGCAGCATCTGCACGTTGAAGCGCAGCAGGGCGTAGCCCCCCATCTTCAGCAGCACGCCGGCCAGCAGCATCGACACCGGCGCATTCGCCTCGCCGTGGGCGTCGGGCAGCCAGGTGTGCAGGGGGAACATGGGCAGTTTGACGCCGAAGCCGATCAGGAAGCCCAGGTAACAGAGCAGACCGAAACTGCCGCCGTAGGAGCGCTGGCTCAGCTCGGCGAGATTGAGGGTGAAGCCATCACCGCCCAGGGCCAGGGCCAGGCCGCTGATCAGGATCAGCAGGGAGGCGGTGGCGGTGTAGAGAATGAACTTGGTGGCGGCGTACTGGCGCTGGCTGCCCCCCCAGATGGCGATCAGGAGGTAGACCGGCACCAGTTCCAGTTCCCAGGCCAGGAAAAAGAGCAGGAAGTCCTGGGAGAGGAACACCAGCGACTGGGCCGAGGCCTGCAGGAGCAGCAGACCGAAATAGAGCTGGGTCTTGCGGTTCACGTTCCAGCTGGCGGCCACCGCCAGCAGCGTCACCAGACCGCTGAGCACCACCAGGGGTGCGGAGAGCCCATCGGCCCCCAGGGACCATTCCAGGCCGAGCAGAGGCACCCAGGGCACCCGCTCGACCAGTTGCAGGCCGCTGAGGCCGCCGTCGAAGCGCTGGCTGAACACCCAGAGCATCAACAGCAGGTCGGCCAGCAGCACCGCCAGGGCGATGCTGCGGGGGCCACGGGGATCGGTGCCGTCGCCGGGGAGGAGGGGCATCAGCAGGGCCCCTGCCGCCGGCAGAAGGGCGATCAGGCTGAGCCAGGGGAACGACGCCGGAAGCATGGACGCGGCCGTGAGGGGCAGATTGGCGTCCATTGCGTGCTGCGAAGGAAATGGTTGTAGCCGGTCGACCCGACACCGTGCGGCTGAAACTAGCAGTTAGGTAGTTCTACTCAGCCGAATCCGGTCGAGTCGATCGCTCAGGTCCGGTCCGGCAGGGGGCTCCAGTGGCTGCCGCTCACCCGGGGGCTGAGCACCTCACCCCGGGAGGCCACCCCCTCCCGTTCCCAGGCCTGCACCATCGCCCGGCTCACCGCCCCGG
>CAYGQY010000171.1:830-4681 GCA_964352195.1 uncultured bacterium | reverse complement strand
GGGGAGGTGACCGCGCCAAACCCGATCCTTCCCGTCGATCCGGGCGCGGAACCGGTCAGGGAGCCCGAGCCCGAGACAGGGGGGGAGGCGAAGACGGAGACGGCGGCGGAGATGGAGGCGGAGGTTGTGGCAGAACCCGGGTCGGTGGCCGGCCAGGTCCGCGAGGGCAGCCGGGACGACGCTCCTGACTCGGCGCTCGACGCGGTGCCTGAGCCCGTGGGGGCGATGACGCCCCAGGCGCCGACGGTTCCCCGCCAGGGGACGGAAGTCGAGGAGAATGCGCCCGAGGTGGAGAGGAGCCGGGCTGGGGAGAGCCTCCTGGAGGGGAGCCGGGCCGAGGCCCTGGCTTCCCCTGGCCGTGCCGGAGACGGGGCGCCGATCGACGGGTCGTCGACCCGTGCCCTGAACGGGCTGCGTGCCAGGTTCGGACGATGAATGACTCCCGTGCCTGGGGGCTGGGGCTGAGCCCGGCCGGTCTACCCGTGCTGGAGCGTCTGCGGCAGGCCGGTCTGCTGCAGGGGGTGGCGCCCGGCGGCACCCCGGCCGGAGCATTCCTCGCCCAGCACTGGGACCGGGGCGGTGCCTTCGTGGTGGCGGGGGCCTGTGGGGCGATCACGCGGCTGGTGGCACCGCTGCTGACCGGCAAGCTGGTCGATCCAGCCGTGGTGGCGGTGGATCCGGCGGGTCGCTTCGCCGTCCCCCTCCTCGGTGGTCACGTCGCCGGGGCCGAGCGGCTGAGCCTGGAGGTGGCCGCGGTACTGGGGGGAGAAGCGGTGCTCACCGGCGCCAGCGGCGCCCGGGGCCGCCTGGCCCTGGACCACTTCGGTGACGGCTGGGGCTGGCGGCGTGGCGGCGGCGACTGGGATGCCCTGATGCAGGCCGCAGCCAGGGATGAACCGATCGACGTTCGGCAGGAGAGCGGTAGTGAGCTCTGGCGTGAGCTGGACGCGGCCCGGGCCTTGCCGGCGCCGGCAGCGGACCGGGCCGCGCAGGCGGCTCTGCTGATCAGCCATCGGTTGGGGGACGGCTGTCGCTGGCACCCCCCCATCCTCTGGCTGGGGCTCGGCTGTGAGCGGCACACCAGCCTCAGCCTGCTGGAGCGGGGTGTGGAGCGGACCCTGGCCGAACGGGGGCTCGCCGCCGCCGCCGTGGCCGGTCTGGCCAGCGCGGAGCGCAAGGGCGATGAGCCGGCCCTGCTCGCGCTGGCGGAACGCCGGGGCTGGCCGTTGCGGCTGTTCAGCGCCCGGGACCTGGCGGCTGTGGCAGTCCCGACGCCCTCGGCCGCGGTCCTGAGGGAGATGGGCACGGCCAGCGTGGCGGAGGCCGCAGCGCTGCTGGCGAGCGGCCCCGGGGGCTCCCTGCTGGTGAACAAGCGGATCGAGCGCGCCGGCGAGGGGGAACTCGGCGCGGCCACCCTGGCCGTGGGTTTGGCCCGAGCCCAGTGGGCGCCGGACCGGGGAGCGCTCCATCTGGTGGGCAGCGGGCCGGGCCGGCTGGATCTGCTCACCCCCGATGCCCGGAAGGCCCTGGCGGACAGCAGCGTCTGGGTGGGCTACGGGCTGTATCTGGATCTGCTGGAGCCGCTGCGACGGCCCGATCAGCTGCGCCGTGACGGCCGCCTCACCGAGGAGAGCGACCGCTGCCGAGTGGCGATCGAGCTCGCTGCGGCCGGGCTCAGCGTGTCGCTCGTCTCCTCCGGAGACAGTGGCATCTACGGCATGGCCGGCCTGGCCCTGGAGCAATGGCTCGACCTCGCCCCGGTCCTGCGGCCCGCCTTCACGGTCCACCCCGGCATTTCAGCTCTCCAGCTGGCGGCCGCCATGGTAGGGGCCCCGCTGATGCACGACCTCTGCACGATCAGCCTCAGTGATCGCCTCACGCCCTGGGACACGATCGAGCGGCGCCTGCGGGCTGCCAGCAGCGGCGATTTCGTGGTGGCGCTGTACAACCCGCGCTCCCAGGGCCGGGACTGGCAGCTGGGACGGGCCTGTGAGCTGCTGCTGGAGGGGCGGCCCGCCGACACACCCGTGGTGGTGGCACGCCAGCTGGGGCGAGCGGAGGAACGGGTGCGGCTGCACCGGCTGGCCGATCTGCCCCTGGAGGAGGTCGACATGCTCAGCCTGGTGCTGGTGGGCAACAGCACCACGCGGGCGGTGGAGGGTCGGGTGGTGACGCCCCGGGGTTACCCCGGGGCGTTGCTGAGCTGAGCGGCGATCGGGATGACAGGATTCGAACCTGCGGCCCCTTCGTCCCGAACGAAGTGCGCTACCAAGCTGCGCTACATCCCGCCAGATGGGAGTTTAGGGGATGGCCGTCTCCTCGTCCGGGCGGCAGGGGGTTTCTAGAGTCCGGTTCCAGCCGCCCCGCCACGATGGCCCCGGACGCCAGGCTCAAACCCGACTGGTTGCGGGTCAAGGCGCCCCAGCGGGAGCGGATCGGCGCCGTCGCCGACCTGCTGGTGGATCTGAAGCTCAACACCGTCTGCCAGGAGGCGAGCTGTCCCAACATCGGCGAATGCTTCGCCGGAGGCACCGCCACCTTTCTGATCATGGGGCCGGGCTGCACCCGGGCCTGCCCCTATTGCGACATCGACTTTGACCGCAGCATGCGGCCCCTCGACGCCAGCGAGCCGGCCCGCCTGGGGGAGGCGGTGGCCCGCCTGGGGCTCTCCCACGTGGTGATCACCTCGGTGAACCGCGATGACCTCGAAGATGGGGGAGCCAGCCAGTTCGTGGCCTGCATGGAGGAGGTGCGGCGTCGCTCCGCCGGCACCACAATCGAGCTGCTGATCCCGGACCTCTGCGGCAACTGGGACTCCCTGGCCGTCGTGATGGCCGGGGCGCCGGAGGTGCTCAACCACAACATCGAAACGGTGCCGCGGCTGTACCGGCAGGTGCGCCCCCAGGGCCTCTACCCGCGCTCGCTGGACCTGCTGCGCCGGGTCCACGAGCTCTGGCCGCGGACCTACACCAAATCGGGGCTCATGGTAGGTCTGGGCGAGACCGATGCCGAAGTCCTGGAGGTGATGGCGGATCTGCGCGCCCAGGCCGTCGACATCGTGACGATCGGTCAGTACCTCTCCCCCGGAGCGAAGCATCTGGCCGTCCAGCGCTTCGTGCCCCCGGACCGGTTCGATCACTACCGCCGCGAGGGCGAAGAGCGGCTGGGCTTCCTCCAGGTCGTCAGCTCCCCGCTCACCCGCAGCAGCTACCACGCCGGAGAGGTGCGGCGGCTGATGCGCACCCATCCGCGCTGAACCCAGCTCCCCCGCCCCGTCGCCTGGCTCGATCCGACTCCTCGGACCGTCGAAGGCGCATCCGGTCACATGTCCCACCGCGCCGGACATATCTCGGGCATCCGCAGGCGGGACACTGAAGCTTCCACAACCGGTTTCGGAGTTCTTCCGATGAAACCCCTCCTGCTGTCCCTGGCCACCCTGGGAGCCACCGCTCTTCTCATTCCTGTGGCCTCCGTTCCCGCCAGGGCCGACACCACCTTCACTGGGCGCGGCGACCGCACCATCACCCGCTCGGCCCGGCGCCAGCCCGGGGTCACCAACGCCCGCTGGACCGATCGGCAGGGCCGCACCTACACCCAGTCCTCCACCTACGGCCGCGGCGAGGGCTACACCACCATCACGGGCCCCGGCGGTCAGACCGTCACCCGCTCCGCCGACCGCAGCCGGAGGGGCACCGAAGTCGAGTGGACTGACCGGCAAGGGCGCACCTACACCCAGTCCTCCACCTACGGCGGCGGTGAAGGCAACACCACGATCACCGGTCCCGGCGGCCGCACTGTCACCCGCTCCGCCGACCGCAGCCGGAGGGGCACCGAAGTCGAGTGGACTGACC
>CAYGQY010000171.1:0-730 GCA_964352195.1 uncultured bacterium | reverse complement strand
GGCAAGGGCGCACCACCTCCCGGGAAACCACCTACGGCCGGGGTGGAAACACCACGATCATCACTGGCCCCGGCGGGCGCTCCACCCAGCGTGTCGTCGAGCGCCAACCCGGCTCCACCCAGATCGGCTGGACCGGCCAGTCGCGCCGCAGCCACAGCCGGAACTCCACCTGGTCAGGCTGGTGAGCGGCTCCCGGCTGGTCCTCAGGCGCTGACCAGCGTCAGGCGTCGAACGGCCGACGGCGCAGCTCTTCCGGGCATGGGGCCTCGAGCTCCAGCTCCCCTCCATCGGGGAGGGGCAGCCTGAGCCGATGGGCGTGGAGGCGATACCCCCCGTCTCCGGGCAGGCGGCCCGGATGGGCATCGCCACCCGGCAGGAAGAGTGGGTCCCCCAGCAACGGGGCCCCGACACTGGCCAGATGGATCCGGATCTGATGGGGACGGCCCGTCCCGATCATCACGGCCACCCTGCTGGAGTCGGCACGCCGCTCCAGCAGGGTGAGCCGGCTGATCGCCGCCAGGGGCCGGTCTGCGGCCTCGGGCTCCGAGGCCGCCCAGATCCGGCCCAGGAGCGGATGGGGGCGCCGGCCGATCGGAGTGGTGATCTCCAGGCTCTCCCCCGGGGCCAGCGCGAGCGGCAACGGAGCCGTCAGGGCCCGATAGGTCTTGCGGCCGCTCAGGTGAGGTTCGTCTGGCCGGCTCCCCTCCCCCGGGGGCGAGCGGCTCACGCC
>CAYGQY010000170.1:0-4705 GCA_964352195.1 uncultured bacterium | reverse complement strand
CCCCCGGCACCCGCTGCAGGGTGTCGCGCAGCCGCTGATCCACCCAACCGCTCAGAAACGCCGGGGTATACAGCCCCTTCGGCGCGCTGAAGCTGATCACCATCAGCAGGTCATCCGAACTGCGCCGCACCTGAACTCCCAGCCGGGCCACCTGGGGGGGCAGCTGGCGGTTCACCAGGGCCGCCTCGTTCTGGGCGTTGATCTGGTTGAGTTCGGGGTTGCCCCCTTCGAAGGTGAGCGTGATCGAGCTGCCGTTGGCCGTGCTGTTGGAGCGGATGCTCTCCAGCCGCTCCAACCCGTTCAGCTGCCGCTCCAGGGGCGTGGTCACCCCCTGCTCCACGGCCAGGGCTCCGCCGCCGGGATAGCTGGCCCGGACAGTCACCCGCACCGGCGCGATCGGGGGGAGGTTCTCGACCTGCAGCCCCGGCAGGCTCACCAGACCGGCGATCACGATCAGCAGGCTCACCACCAGGGTGAAGACCGGTCGCCGCAGGAACGGATCTGAAACCGACATTGAGGGGCGCCTGGCAGGAGAGGTCCTGGACTCCACAGATCTTTACAGGGATCGGAGCGGACCTCGCCCCCTGGGGGAGTGCCCGAGCCGGGTGCCCATGAAAAAACCCCGCCGAAGCGGGGCTGGGGTCATTCGACGGTGGGGTCGCCGGGACGGGCAGCCCGACTCAGCTGACGCTCCAGACACCGCCGGCGATATTGACCATCGGGGACACCAGGGCCGTGCCGGCCAGGAACCAGGCGAAGGCGGCACCACCACAGCCACCGAGCCAGAAGCCGCTGGCGAACTCAGCCCAGCCGGCCTTCGTGAACAGATCGGCGGGGGGGTTGTCAATCGTGGCGTCGGGCGGCTGCACGTTCGGCCCATTCCCCGCGGTGCCGTAGATCGACAGGCACACGGTGAGGATGGACACCAGACCGATGGTGGCCAGCAACCCGGAGGTGTTGGCGTACTCGGTGAGCCGCAGCGGACCGGTTAGGGCGAAGGGGCCGTAGAGGAAGAAGCCGTGGGCCATGCCCACCTCGAGGCCGCGTCGGTTGGGCGAGAGGGCGGGGCGGTAGGCCGGCAGGGCGTTGAGAAAGGCCTTGGTGAAGTAACTGCTGTTGACAGGGGTGGCCAGGTTGCCGACGGTGGGATCGGCCACGGGATGCACGGTCATGGACAGGCTCGTGGTGGTGGAGGGACGGCAGGGGACGGGAGCGGGGCGCTTCAGTCGCGCGCCTCGATCACGTTGAACAGCAGGGCCATGGCCACGGCTGGACCGAGGATCCCCACAAGGGGTACGAACATCGAGGGCAGCCAGGCGGCGGCGAATTCTCCAGTCATGGCGCGGGCCAATACAGCAACCGCCGGTACTGTAAAGATCAGGTTCGAGCGGGCTTCCTCCGGCCGGGGCTGACGACATAAAAGTTCAATCCGATGCAGCAGGTTCTTCCGCTCGCCGCGCTCGTCGCCCTGGTCCTCTGGCTGCTGATGCGACGCCCCGCCGCTTCCCTGGTGCCGGAGGCGGATGGTCGTGCGGTGGCGGCCCTCAACCAGGCCCGGATCGGCAGGCTGCTTGTCAGCGGGACGGTGGACCCTGGCGCCGACTCAGTTCCCGCTCCCTCCCCCACCCTCCCCCTGACCGTCACCAGCTCCGGGACCGCCCCTGGCGAAGGAGTGGACGAGGGGTCCCGCTCGCGACGTCAGCGGCTCCGGGCCCTCGAGGGGGCCCTCCGGGACGCCGGCGCCGAGGAGCGCCTGGACGCCTTGGCGCGCTGCCTGCTCTGGGGCGACCGGGCCACGCTTCCCTTGCTGCAACGGGCGCGGTGGGACCCGCACCTGCCGGTGGCGGAGCTGGCGGCCCGCGGCCTGGAGCGGTTCCGCGGCCGTCCCACCCTCCAGCTGGCCCCCCGGCCCGGGGCGGCTCAGCGGCCCGGGCTGCCTCGCAATGTGGCCCGCACCCGATAGATGGGTCGCCCCTGGCTTTCGTGATAGGTGCGCATCTGCAACTCGGCCAGCAGGCCGAAGCAGAAGAGCTGGATCCCCGCCACGATCGCCAGCACGGCCACCAGCAGCAGGGGCCGGTCGCCCACATCGGCGTTCAGCAGAATCTTCTCCCCCAGCAGGATGAGGCTCAGCAGCAGGCCGATCGCCAGACAGCCCAGACCCACGAAGCCGAACCCATGCATCGGGCGCGTGAGAAACCGCTTCATGAACCAGACGGTCAGCAGATCCATCAGCACCCGGAAGGTGCGGTCGATGCCGTATTTGCTCTGGCCGAAACGCCGGGGGTGATGGTTCACCTTCACCTCGGTGATGCGGGCCCCCTCGATGAAGGCCAGGGCCGGAAGAAAGCGGTGGAGTTCACCATAGAGATTCATGTCTTCCACCACTTCCCGGCGGTACGCCTTGAGCGAGCAGCCGTAATCGTGCAGGCGCACCCCGGTCACCCGGGCGATCAGGCGGTTGGCGATCTTGGAGGGCAGCAGGCGCTGCAGGGCCGCGTCCTGACGCTGGTACCGCCAGCCGCTGACCAGATCGAAGCCCTCCTCGAGCCGTTCGATCAGCAGCGGGATGTCGCCTGGATCGTTCTGCAGGTCACCGTCGAGGGTCACGATCAGGGCGCCGCCGCTGGCGTCGAAGCCGGCGGCCATCGCCGCCGTCTGGCCGTAGTTCCGGCGCAGCAGCACCACTACCAGCTCCGGGGTCCTGCCGGCCAGCGCCTCAAGAGCGGCGGCGGTGCCGTCCCCGGAGCCGTCGTCCACCAGCACCAGTTCGAAGCGCCGGCCGAGGGGACGGAGGCTGGCGAGGACCTGGGCCACGAGGGTCTCGAGGCTCTCCTCCTCGTTGAACAGGGGAATCACCACCGAGAGCTCGGGTCCGGGCGACTCGCTCATGGCGGAGGAAGGGACGCAGACGGGGATGGGGAGCAACCTAGGGGAGCCCCTGCGCCGTCCCTTCAGGCCAGGGTGGTGCCGTCATGGCAGCGCATTACCCGGCCGGCCCCGCGCAGTTCGGCGCGGTAGTGCCGGGCGACGGGGTGATCGTCATGGGGGCAGAGCTGGTCGAGGCCCAGCCCATTGCGGCCATGCTCCCGGCCCGAGCTGTGCCAGTAGCGTCCATCGCCCAGGTGCAGACCCACGTGGGTGCAGCGCCGCGGTGACCCGAAGAAGATCAGGTCTCCCGGCTTCAGCAGGCAGAACGTGTCGGCCCGCACGGCCACCGGCTGGGTGAACCGCTCCTGCTGGTAGGCGTCCCTCGGGATCCAGATCCCGGCGCTGGCGAAGGCGCTCTGCACGAACCCCGAACAGTCGTAGTTCGGGCCGGTGCAGCCTCCCCAGAGATAGCGGTTCGGGACGCCGGCGGCCCGCTCGGCGAATCCGAGCACGGCCGGCAACCGCCCGGCGATGGCCGGGCGGTTGAGCAGCCGCGGCCGGGGAGGCGCGTCCAGCACCGCCTGGCCGAGGAGATCGGCGGGGTCCAGCCAGCAGGGGTAGCCGTCCTCGAGCAGGCGGACCCGCAGGCGTCCGCCCGCCGTCGCGCCCGGCTGCAGCACCTCGAGGCGTCGGCCCGCTCCGGCCTGGGTGGCCAGGGAGGAACCGCTCGAGCGGGCATAGCCATCGATGGACGCCAGCAGCCGCCAGCAGGAACCGCTCCGCAGCAGTTCGGGCGCCACCGGGGTCCCTAATCTCGCCATGGCAGCCGCAGGAACTGATGGCGTTGTACCGCCCCGACGCGGCGATGGGAGCGATCCTCGACGATCGGATCCGTGATCTGGGCTTGCAGGGCCGTCCCGGTCTCGCCTCCCAGCTGTCGGTCACCTGGATGCGCTACCCCCATCCCCCGGGGCAAGACGCCGATGGAGCCAGCTGGTCGGGGGGGCGCCCCCGCTACCCCGCCAGTGTGGTGAAGCTCGTCTACCTGGCGGCGGTGGAGGCCTGGCTGCAACGGCAGGTGCTGGAGGACGGACCGGAGCTCCGGCGGGCGATGGCCGACATGATTCGGGATTCGAGCAACGACGCCACCAGCCTGCTCGTGGATCTGCTCAGCGGCACCACCAGTGGACCCGACCTGCCCCCGGAGCAGCTGGGACCCTGGCAGAACCAGCGCCAGCTGGTGAACCGCTGGCTGGCGACCCTGGGGTGGCCGGAGCTGGAGGGCTGCAACGTCTGCCAGAAGACCTGGGGAGATGGCCCCTATGGCCGGGAGCGTCAGTTCTACGGGCCGGAGCTGGAGAACCGGAATCGCCTCAGCACCGACGCCACGGCCCGGATGCTGGACGCCATCGTGACGGGGGGGCTGGTGTCCCCTCCGGCCTGTGTCCGGATGCGGGAGCTGCTGGCCCGGTCCCTGGATCCGCAGCGGCGGGCGGCGGATCCGGAGAACCAGGTGGATGGCTTCATCGGAGCCGGCCTGCCGGAGAGCGCCCGCCTCTGGAGCAAGGCCGGCTGGATGAGCCAGGCGCGCCATGACGCCGCCTATGTGGAACTCGACGGACTTCGGCCGTTTCTGCTGGTCATCTTCATGGAGGGAACGGAGCGCTCCGCCGATGACCAGCTGATGCCCGAACTCACCCGGCTGTTGCTCGAGGCCTGTCGCAAGGAACTCGGCGAGGCGGACTGAGCCGGGCCCGGCAGGGGGTGGTGCGGACGGGAAACGGAGAGGGAGGGATTCGAACCCTCGACAGAAGTTGCCTCCTGTAACTCCTTA
>CAYGQY010000169.1:0-4713 GCA_964352195.1 uncultured bacterium | reverse complement strand
GAGTGGGATGGCTGCGGGGCGGCAGCGATCGTGGCTTCCTGCTGCTGCTCCAGGAACTCGGAGAGCTGTTCGATCGGCCCAACCGGGTGCTGCTGGTGGACAGCAGTGGTGGAGAGGTGGATCGCCCCGGTCAGGCCGATGGCCGCCTACGGGGACTCACCGACCCCGAGGATCCCCTCCACCTCGACGCCCTCTTCCCCGGCGGACCGGCCGAGTACATCACCTTCTTCCGCGCGCTGGCGCAACGCCTGGGACCCGATCCCCGCTGAGCGGCCCCAGAGCGTGCCGCGATCGGTCCGCTGGCGAGGGCGGGCGGCGGCCCAGACCGGGGCGGCCCGTTCCCTGCCGCAGCCATCGGTCAACGATCCGCATACCGTTGGCGTGGCGGAACTCTGGGGCAGGCCAGCGATGGAGTGGCTGTGGATCTCCCTGCTGGTGCGCTGGCTGCTGGGATGGCTGCTCTGCCTGCGGATGTCCCTGCTGCCGGCCATCGCCCTGGAGAGCCGGCCAAGGGTGTCCGTCCTGATTCCCGCCCGCAATGAGGCGACCACCCTTCCCCGCCTGCTCGCCGCCCTGCGCCGTCAGACCTTCCAGCCCCTGGAGCTGATCGTCATTGACGACCATTCGAGCGATCGAACCGCGGCGATCGTCGCCGCGAGCGAGCCAGGGCTTGGCGTCGGCCTGCTGCAACCGCCTCCGCTGCCGCCGCACTGGTGCGGGAAGACCTGGGCGCTGCATCACGGCGTTCAGGCCAGCCAAGGCGACCTGCTGGTGTTTCTCGATGCGGACACCGAGCCGGGTCCGGCGTTCCTCGAACGGCTCCTGGCCACCCATCAGCAGCTGGGGGGGCTGGTGTCGGTCCAGCCCTACCACCGCACCGAACAGCCCTACGAGCACCTCTCGGTGCTGTTCAACCTGGTGGGGTTGTTGGCCGTGCGTCTCGGGCCCCACGGCGGCGTCGCCTTCGGTCCGGCGATGGTCACCAGCCGGAGCGACTACGACCGCATCGGCGGCCATGAGGCCGTGGCCGGCAAGGTGGTGGAGGACTGGTTCCTGGCCCACCGGTTCGAGCAGGCGGGACTGCCGGTGAGCGCCTTCATCGGGGACAGCCAGATCACCTATCGCATGTATCCCGGCGGGCTGAGGGAGATGGTGACCGGCTTCAACAAGAACTTCGCCACCGCTGCCGGGGAAGTGAGCGGGCCCCGGATGCTGGCGGTGCTGTTGTGGCTCTCCGGTCTGTTCTGGGCCGCCTGGTGCCTGCCGGCCTCCCTGCTGGGCTGGCCGCTGGTGGGCGATCCCGCCCTGCTGCCCAACCTGGGGCTCTACGGGGCCTTCGCCCTCCAGCTGTGGCTGCTCACCCGCCGGGTCGGGCGCTTCAGCTGGATCAACCTGGTGTTCCCGATTCCGGTGCTGTTCTTCCTTGGTGTATTCCTCCAGGCGATTCTGAATCTGGAGCGCGGCGAGGTGCGCTGGAAGGGGCGCACCGTCTCCACCCGCTGATGGCCCCCGAGCCCTGGCTGGTCGCAATCCTCAGCTCGGCCGCCCTCTGGCTGATCGGGTCGGTCGTGATCGGGACGATCGCCAATCACCTGCCCGATGCGGCCCTCCAGCCGGTCGGCTCGCCCCCGATGGGGCCCGGCACAGGGGAGAGCAAGGCCTTCGATCCGACCTGTCTGGGCATCCGTCACTGGAAGCGTTGGATTCCGGATGCCGGAAACGCCCTGCCCGGTGGAATGCTCAAGGCGGACCTGGTACGCCGCGATCCGGCCGCCCTGCAGCGCCTGATCCTGGAAACCCGGCGGGCCGCCTGGGTGCACGGGGCGCTGTGGCCCTGCTGGATCATCACGGCGCTGTGGCTGCCCCCCCGGGGCGTGCTGGTCAATCTGATCTTCGCGACGCTGTTCAACCTGCCCTGTCTGCTGCTGCAGCACTCCAACCGCCTGCGCCTGCAGCGAACACTGGGAAGACTGACCGGGGGGGGTGATCGGGACCGTCCCGGTGCCCATCGCCGTGGAGCTCCTCCGGCCGGCCGGTGCGATGCCCACCGGGGGACTTGAACCCCCACGACCGCAGTCACTGGTACCTAAAACCAGCGCGTCTACCGATTCCGCCAGGTGGGCCTGGCCCCGACTGTATCGAGCGGCTCAGAATGAACGCTCCGCTGCCTGTCCCGCCATGCTTGCCACCCTGGGCGGAACGCTGGCCCTGGCCGCCGGACTGCTGGTGCTGCTGATCCCCCTGCTGGTGCCGGAACTGGGCCGACCCCGCGATGCCGTCTGGGGCGCCTTGGTGCTGCTGCTCGGGCTGGTGCTCGTCACCAGCGCCGAGCGGCTGAGCGGCGCGCCGATGCTGGCCGTCCTCTGCGCCGGTCTGCTGATCGGCCGGCTGGGCACCGAGGTGGGCCAGGCGCGCTGGAGCCAGCTGAGCAGCGAGGAGCGGAGTCGCTTCTGGTCCACCGAACGCTGGACAACCGGCTTCAGCCAGCTGGGCGCGGCCCTGGTGCGTGCGATCAGCGTCGTGGGAGCTGGCCTGGGCGGTCTGGGGGCCTGGCTGCGGCAACGCCGGGAGGCCGCGGCCAGGCAGCCGGCCGCCACGAAGCGCTGGGTGCGGCCCGACCCGGCCGGGGACGGGGCGCCGAACACGGCGGAGGAGGAGCCGGCCCCGATACCGGCGGAGGAGCCCGCGGCCATCACCGACTCCGGCACGGAGGCGGAAAGCGCCCAGGCCACACCCCTGGCCACGGTGCGTTCCTTCGACGAGGTCGATGCCCTGCTGCGCCAGGCCGTCGCGGCCGAAACCAGTGCAGCTGAGGCTGGGGTCGTGACCTCGGAGCCAAAGCCGGAGCCAAAGCCGGAGCCGGAAGCGGAAGCACCGGTCGCTGCGGAGCTGGAGGCGGCGGTTGACCCGGCCGCGGAGCCGGCGGGAGGGGAAACGCCGGCCGATGCGCCCGATGCCCTCAGCGAGCCCGATGGCGGTGAAGGGGATCCCGCGACCCGGCCGGGGGCTGGGGTCGATAATTCGCCCTTGCTGCCCCCCCAGGCGCCGTGACCGCCAGCCCGGCTTCATACAAGGACACCCTCAACCTGCTGCAGACGCCCTTCTCGATGCGGGCGAACGCCAGGCAACGGGAGCCCGAGCTGCAGGCGTTCTGGGCCGAGCAACGGATCTACGAGCGGCTGAGCCGCCAGAACCCGGGCGAGGTCTTCACCCTCCACGACGGCCCGCCCTACGCCAACGGTCCGCTGCACGTGGGCCATGCCCTGAACAAGATCCTCAAGGACATCAACAACAAGTACGCCCTGCTGCGCGGGCGGCGGGCGCGGTTCGTGCCGGGCTGGGACTGCCACGGCCTGCCGATCGAGCTGAAGGTGCTGCAGGGCCTCTCCCCTGAGGAGCGGCAGGGGCTCGCCGCGATCGAGCTGCGCCGGCGCGCCCACGCCTACGCCCTCGAGCAGGTGGCCCTCCAGAAGGCCGGGTTCCAGCGCTGGGGCATCTGGGCCGACTGGGACACGCCCTACCTCACCCTGCAGAAGGAGTACGAGGCAGCCCAGATCGGTGTCTTCGGGCGGATGGTGCTCGCCGGACACATCTACAGGGGCCTCAAGCCGGTGCACTGGAGCCCCAGCTCCCGCACCGCCCTGGCGGAAGCCGAGCTGGAGTACCCCGATGGCCACACCTCCCCCAGCGTCTATGTGGCCTTTCCGGTGCTGGAGCTGCCCGCCGCTCTCGGCGACCGCCTCAGCGCCATCGGCCTGTCCACGCCCGGGGCAACCACCACGCCTGCCCCGGGGGAGCTGGCCGTCGCCATCTGGACCACCACCCCCTGGACCCTGCCCGCCAACCTGGCGATCTCGGTGAACGCCGCGCTGGACTACGCCCTCTGCCGCGTCCACCAGGGTGGCGATGGTGGGGGAGGCGGGTACCGCGGCAGCCGCCATCTGATCGTGGCCGCCGCCCTGGTGGAGAGCCTGCGGGAGAGCCTCCAGCTGAACCTGGAGCCCCTGCTCACCCTGAGCGGCGCCGAGCTGGAAGGTGTCCGCTACCGCCATCCCCTGCTCGATCGCACCAGCCCGGTGCTGATCGGCGGCGATTACATCACCACCGAAGCGGGCACCGGCCTGGTGCACACCGCCCCCGGTCACGGCGTCGACGACTTCCTGACCGGCCGCAAGGCGGGCCTGCCGGTGCTCTGCCCCGTGGACGAGGCGGGCACCCTGACGGCGGAGGCCGGCCCCTTCGCCGGCCTGAACGTGCTCCAGGACGCCAATGCGGCGATCATCTCCGCCCTGCGGGCCGCCGGCGCCCTGCTGCGGGAAGAACGCTACGCCCACCGCTACCCCTACGACTGGCGCACAAAGAAGCCGACGATCTTCCGCGCCACCGAGCAGTGGTTCGCCTCGGTGGAGGGGTTCCGCGCTCAGGCGCTCGAGGCGATCGCGGCGGTGGACTGGCTGCCCGCCAGCGGCCGCAACCGGATCGAGGCGATGGTGCGCGAGCGGGGCGACTGGTGCATCAGCCGCCAGCGCACCTGGGGGGTGCCGATCCCCGTCTTCTATCACCGGGACACGGGCGAGGTGCTGCTCGACGCCGGCAGCCTCGCCCACATCCAGGCCCTGATCGCCGAGCACGGCTCCGACATCTGGTGGGAGGCGGACGAAGCCGAGCTGCTGCCACCCTCCCATGCCGCCGAGGCCGCCCTTTGGCGCAAGG
>CAYGQY010000168.1:0-4716 GCA_964352195.1 uncultured bacterium | reverse complement strand
CCTCTTCCCCCAGCACCACCCACCAGCCGGCGGCGTTGGTGAGCAGCTGATCGCGGACGCTGGCCAGGGGGGCATGGGCCGCGAGGGTGGGTGCCGCCACCCGCGGCACCATCAGATCCCGGGCGGTGAGATCGTTGAGCTGGAAGACCTTGCCGATCATGGCGGCCTCGTCGGCCTCGATCTGCCCGGTTCGGGACCCCAGCCGGGCCAGCAGGCGGATCTCCTCCTCGTCGGTGGTGAGTTCGCTCTCGGCCGTGATCGCCGGCATCAGCCGCTCGAGCAGCAGCACCAGGGGCAGCATCAGCCGCAACAGCAGGCTGACCGGGGCGGCGCTGGTGAGGGAGACGGGCAACGCCATCCGGCTGCCGATCGCCTTGGGCAGAATCTCCCCGAGCAGGATCACCAGCACGGTGAGGGCCACCGAGAACAGTGGCAGGGCGACCCGTTCGACCCCCAGCCGGGAGAATACCCAGCCGGAGTAGCTCCCCAGCATCAGGCTGCCGAAGATGTTGAAGCCGTTGTTGAGGATCACCAGCACGGCCAGGGCGCGGCCCATGCGGGTCTTCAGGGCCAGCAGCGCCTTGGCCCCGCGCACCCGGCGCGGGCGGTTCGCCAGCTCATGCACCCGCAACGGATTGACCGTGAGCAGGGCGGCCTCCACGCCGGAGCAGAGCGCCGATCCGATCAGAATCACCACCACCAGGGCCAGCAGACCCAGGAGTTCATTCATCGCCGCCGACCCGCGGGCGTTCGCGTCATGGGAACACGGTCATTCAAAGGGGTGTGCCATCTTCTCGCTGTAGTGGCGTCCGATCCATGCTGATCCCCCCCGCCGAATTCCACCAGCGTCGGGCCCGCTTCCTGGAACGGCTCGGCGGACTGGCCGCCGTGATTCCGGCCGCCCCGCTGGTACGGCACCACGCCGATGTGGACCATCCCTTTCGCCAGCAGAGTGATTTCTGGTATCTCACCGGCTTCGACGAGCCGGGGGCGGTGGCCCTGTTCCTGCCCCACTGCCCCGACCATCCCTTCGTGCTGTTCGTGGAGCCCAGGGACCCGGCCGCGGAGGTCTGGAACGGGTTCCGCTGGGGCTGCGAAGGGGCTGTGGAGCAGTTCGGCGCCGATCTGGCCCATCCCCGCGCCGAGCTGGCCGAACACCTCGACGATTACCTCAGCGGGGCCGAGGGCATCGCCTTCCGGATCGGTCGGGACCCGAGGGTGGAACCGCTCGTGCTGCAGGCCTGGACCCGGCAGCTGGAGCGGGCACCCCGCAGTGGCCAGGCCGCCCAGGCGCTGGTCGCCCCCTGCCCGATCCTGCACGGGCTGCGGCTGCGCAAGAGCGCGGCGGAACTGGAGCGGATGCGGGAGGCGGCGCGGATCTCGGCCGAGGCCCACGAACTGGCCCGGCAGGTGGTGCGGCCGGGACTGAACGAACGGCAGATCCAGGCGGTGATTGAGCAGCATTTTCTCGAGCAGGGAGCCCGCGGCCCGGCCTACGGATCGATCGTGGCCGGTGGGGACAACGCCTGCGTGCTCCATTACACCGGCAACGACGCACCGCTGCGGGAGGGCGATCTGCTGCTGATCGATGCCGGCTGCAGCCTGCGCGACTACTACAACGGCGACATCACCCGCACCTTTCCGATCAGCGGCCGGTTCACTGCCGAGCAGCGTGCCCTCTACGACCTGGTGCTGGCGGCCCAGGAGGCGGCGATCGAGGCGGTGCGCCCGGGGGCCGACGCCGAGCAGGTCCATGGGGTGGCGGTGCGGGTGCTGGTGGAGGGGCTGGTGGAGCTGGGTCTGCTGCGGGGCTCACCGGAGGAGCTGATCGAGCAGGGGGCCTACCGGCACCTCTACATGCATCGCACCGGCCACTGGCTCGGGCTCGACGTCCACGACGTGGGGGCCTACCGGCTGGGCGAGCATCCCCAGCCGCTCGAAGCCGGCATGGTGCTCACCGTGGAGCCGGGTCTGTACGTCAGCGATCGCCTGCCGCGTCCCGAAGGACAGCCGGAGATCGCGGAGGGTTGGAAGGGCATCGGAATCCGCATCGAGGATGACGTGGCCGTCACGGCGGCTGGTCATGAGGTGCTGAGTGCGCCGGCGCTCAAGGCGGCGGTGGCGATGGAGCGCTGAAGGTGTCCAGCCAGGGCAGCAGCCAGCCGGGCTCCAGCTCGGCAGTGGAGGCCAGCACCCGATCGGCGCCGGCCGCCCTCAGGCCGGCTTCATAGGCGTCGCGCTGCCGGCCCATGCGGGGCTCCTGGAGATGGGGCGGGGCCACCGCGAGGCTGAGCAGGGTCTGATCGGGCCGGCGGCGGCGGGCCTGCTCCACGGTCAGCACGTCGGCCACGGTGTCCCCCAGGTAGGCGACCGGCGGCGCAGCGGGGCCGAGAGCGCCGCCGGCCAGCTCGGCGGCCAGCTGCAGCAGACCGCTGGGATCCGGCTTGTCGGGGGCGTCGCCCATGGCGATCAGCGGTGGATCGAGCAGCCCGAGGCGGTGGCCGAGCACGTAGCGGCAGGACGGAGGCTCAGCGCCACTGACGAATCCCCAGGCGATGCGGGCGTCGGTGAGGGCCTGAAAGAAGCCCGGCTCCACCAGCAGGGGCTCACTGCGGATGAATCCCCGCCAGTGGACCGGCTCGCCCCGGGGGTCTCCTCCGAAGTAGAAGCCACTGAACACGGCCACCAGCTCGTCGAAGCCCGGCAGAGGAGCGTGGCCGCACCGGCGCAGCAGTTCCAGGGCCGCCTGCCAGTCGTTGTTCCAGCGCCCCTCCCCCTTGAGGGCATCGATCTGGCTCGGCTCCGGGACCCAGCCGGCGTAATGATGCACGGTTTCGGCCAGGGCGCGGCGGTAGCTGCCCGCCACATCCCGAATCACCCCGTCAATGTCGAAGAGCAGAACCGCGCGGGGCTTCAGAGGGGGCTGGATCAGAGGCTGGTAGGTTACTTCTTTGTCTGTCTGCCTTGAGCGCCGAATCCATGACGGCCCCAGAGACCGCCGCTGCCGCATCCCCAGCTGCCGAGGCCGCCTCTGCTGGTGAGAGCACCGCCAGTGAAACCGACTCCCCGACCGCGCAGGCCACGCCCGCGGCGTCTGAGGCCGGTCCCACCAAGGGCCGTCCGGCGCTGCGTGGAGCGAGTGCCGCCCTGGCCACGGCCACGGTCGATGAGGATGGTGTGCCCTCCGGTCACACCCCCAAGGCGGATGAAGGGCGTTTCCTGCTGAAGATCCTCTGGCTTCCCGACAACGTCGCCCTCGCTGTGGATCAGATCGTTGGCGGGGGGCCCAGCCCCCTCTCAGCCTACTTCTTCTGGCCACGCGAAGATGCCTGGGAAACGCTCAAGGGTGAACTGGAAGCGAAATCCTGGATCACCGATAACGAGCGGGTGGAGATCCTCAACAAGGCCACCGAGGTGATCAACTACTGGCAGGAGGAAGGCAAGGGCAAGTCTCTGGACGAAGCCAAACTGAAGTTTCCGGACGTGACCTTCTGCGGTACCGCCTGAGAGTGAGATACGACCGGCCTGCCCACGGGACGGCCCCGGCCCCTCCGCACATCGAGCCGTTTCAGCCAGAGGCGCTCCCCAGGGGGCGCCTTTTTCGTGAATCCCTGGCAGGCAGTGGAGGAGCTCCGGTGGACGCTCCCCTCCGACCGCATCGGGGGGGCCAGGAGGGGCTTCCCAGGGTAGGGCTAGGTTGTGGCGGTGCGGCTGGCCTGCACCAGGGCCCGGGCCCGGGCCAGGATCTGCTGAGCTCGGAGCTTTTCGGTGCTGGGCGGCTGTCCGACGAAGCCGGCCGCCACCTGCTCCGCCGCTTCGAGATCCCGGGCGGCTCGCTCGGGATCGATGCTGGTGCCGAGTTCGGCAGCGTTGACCAGAACGGTGATCTCATCGGCTTCGACTTCGGCAAAGCCACCCATCAGGGCGATGGAGCTCCAGTCCTTGCCGGCGCGGAGCCGCATCACGCCCACATCCAGGGCCGTGAGCATGGACACATGGCCGGTCAGGATGCCCAGCTGCCCGGAGGCGCTGGGGAGGATCACTTCATCAGCTGGGCCGTCGAACACGCTCTGATCCGGAGCGAGCACGCGGAGGTTGAGAGTCATGGGGGCGAATCCTCAGGACACGGGGAGTGGGAGCGGGGGCATCAACCCTTGGCTTCAGAGAGGATCTTCTGAGCCTTGGCGCGCACTTGGTCAACCGTACCGACCAGATAGAACGCCTGCTCGGGAAGGTCATCAAGCTCACCGGCCAGAATCATGTTGAACCCCTTGATGGTCTCCTCCAGTTTCACGTATTCGCCGCTCTGGCCGGTGAAGATCTCAGCGACGAAGAAGGGCTGGGAGAGGAACTTCTCGATCTTGCGGGCCCGGTCCACGGTGCGGCGGTCATCTTCGGAGAGTTCATCGAGACCCAGAATCGCAATGATGTCCTGAAGTTCCTTGTAACGCTGCAGGGTGGACTGCACGGCCCGGGCGGTGCGGTAGTGCTCATCACCCACAACAGCCGGCTGAAGCATGGTGCTGGTGGAGTCCAGCGGATCGACGGCTGGATAGATGCCCTTGGAGGCCAGACCCCGGCTCAGCACCGTGGTGGCGTCGAGGTGGGCAAAGGTGGTGGCGGGGGCTGGGTCCGTGAGATCGTCAGCGGGAACGTAGACCGCCTGGATGGAGGTGATCGAACCTTCCAGGGTGGAGGTGATGCGTTCCTGCAGTT
>CAYGQY010000167.1:0-4727 GCA_964352195.1 uncultured bacterium | reverse complement strand
TGCAGCGCCCGGCCCACGCGTTACCTGCTGGGCAGGAGAATGCGGCTCTGGGTCCAGCCGAAGACCCAGGGAATCGCCCGCTGGCTGGAGAGGTCCTTGGCGCCGCTCTTGCGGCGCGCCGGGCGGCTGGAGATCTGCAGTTTGCTGATCTCCTCGATCGGCGTGCACTGCTGGAAGAAGGCCACCAGATCGGGGTTGTCGTGCACCAGGGCCCGGTAGACCTCGCGTGAGCGGGTGGCCAGCCGGCCCATCAACTCATTCCAGCTGGGCGTGTCGTCCACAGGCGTGCTCACCAGGCTGTTCTGGATCACGGCGGTGGTGACGGTTTCCAGGTTGTAGAGAGCCAGCTCCGGCAGTGAATACTTGGAGGCCAGCACCTCCCCCTGCTCGGTGATCTTGATGCGACCCCCCAGGGTGCCGTTGGGCTGGGCCAGGATCGCCTGGTAAGCCGGACCGCCGCCGCGGCCCACCGAGCCGCCACGGCCGTGGAAGATGCGCAGGGCGAGCCCGTGGCGGGTGGCCAGGTGCTGGAGGCCGATCTGGGCCTTGTGGATTTCCCAGTTGCTGGAGAGGAAGCCGGAATCCTTGTTGCTGTCGGAGTAGCCGAGCATCACCTCCTGCAAAGGCTTCTCGGCATCGCCGCTGCTGGCCAGCAAGGCGAGGTAGAAGGGCTCGGCGAACAGGCGCTCCATCACGGCCGGCGCGCGCTGCAGATCTTCCACGGTTTCGAACAGCGGCACCACCAGGAGCTGGGTCTGCACCGCCTTCGGATCCACCAGGCCCACCTCCTTGGCCAGCAGCATCACCTCGAGCAGGTCGGAGACCGTGTGGGCCATCGAGATGACATAGCTGCGGCAGATGCGTGCACCGAATTCCTCCTGGAGCCGCTGCAGCATGCGGAAGACCGCGAAGGTTTCCGTGGTCGCGGCGCTCCAGCGGGCGGCGGGCGGCAACAGGGGCCGGCGGGTCTGCAGCTCCTGGAGGAGCCACTCCACTCGCTGCTCCTCCTCCATCTCGCCGTAGGGCACCGGCAGCTGCAGATACCGGGTGAGCTCGTCAAGGGCATCACTGTGGCGGGTGCTCTCCTGGCGGATGTCGAGGCTGGCCAGGCAGAAGGCGAAGATGTGCACCTGGCTGAGCAGTTTCAGCAACGGCTCGCAGCTGAGACCGGTGGTGTCGAGGCTGTCGCGCAGCAGCTCCAGGTCTGTGCGCAGTTCACCCACCGAGCCGTAGTGCAGCTCGGGCGGGGCGGCGGCCATCGGGCCGGTGCCGGGGATGAGCACGGCGGGACCGGCGCTTTCGCAGGGGGATTCCCAGCCGGCTTCGGCCAGCTGCTGATTGCGATGGTGGGTGAGCTGCAGGCGCTCCACGATGTAGCTGAGCTTGAGCCGGTAGGGCTCGAGCCGGTAGCGCGCCGCCCGTTCCTCGTAGATCTCCGGGAAGCGCAGCCGGTCCATTTCGAGCGATTCCAGCAGCGGAGCGCTCACCTGGCTCCATTGCATCGAGATGCTGAGCTGGTCGCGCAGGTCCTGCACCGCGGCGATGTAGCGCTCGATCATCAGCTGGCGCTGGAAGCAGGCGGTGCGCCAGGTGATCTCCGGGGTGACGGAGGGGTTGCCATCCCGGTCGGCGCCCACCCAGGAGCCGAAGGTGCAGAAGGCATCACTGGGTGGGGCCACATCCGGATAGCTGCAGCGCAGGGCGGTGTGGATCCGCTGCCGCAGCAGCGGCATGGCATCGAACAGCACCTGCTGGAAATAGTGCAGGGCGTAATCCACCTCATCGAGCACCGAGGGCTTGAACTGGTGCAGCTCATCGGTGCGCCACCAGAGCCGGATCTCCTCCTCCAGCTGGAGCCGAAGGCTGCGCTCGTCCTGCAGTTCGGTGGGGCTGTCCTGCTGGAGGCGGTGAATCAGGGCCGCCACCCGCCGCTGCTTGTGCCGCACGGTGTGCCGCACGATCTCGGTGGGGTGGGCGGTGAACACCAGCCGGATGTCCAGCTCCCTCAGCAGGGTTTCGATCTGGCCCGGGGGGACATTCAGGCCCCGTAGGCGGGTGAACAGTTCGCGGAAGGTGGCCGGGTCGGTCTGGCTGGCCAGCGGTGGGGCGAAGGGATCGGGAGCGGCCGGGGTGGTGCCCTCCTGCAGGCTGGCCAGATAGCTGTCCTCTTCGATGTGCTGCTCGAGGATGTTGACGAGCTGGAAATAGAGCGAGAAGGCCCGGGCGGCCGCGATCGCCTCGGAGAGCTCCATCTCCCGGATCAACGCCACGATCGCCGCGGTCGTGTCCCGCTCCTGCAGAGTCTCGTCGCAGGGATCACTCAGGCGCTTGAGCCGCAGCAGGCGCTCGGTCTGCTCGGGTGGACACTCGCTGCGCAGCACGGTCTGCCAGAGATCCTCGACCAGTTCGAGCCGTTCCCCCAGCAGCCGGGTGACCCGCGGTGCGGGCTGGACCACCTCAAGGATGGGTTCCAGCTCGGCTGGCGTGGCAGGCAGGGTCTGCCGCATGGGGGCCGGCGCGGTGGAGGAAGGATCCATGATCATCCCAAAGTGTCCGCAACGGCTGTGTTGAGCGGTGCCGGATCGCCTTCGCTCGCGCGCATCGCCTCCGCCGCCTCCGCCAGGATCGTGGGGATGGGGACGCCCGCCGCCTGTCCCTCCAGCCAGCGCATGGCCTGGTTCCCCCGTTCCAGCACCGGCCCGAGCGGCGCCAGCCAGGGGGCGAGGCCCTCCTGCTCGGCCAGGGGCATCAGGGCCTCCAGCTCGCGCCGGATCCAGGCCCGTGCCGTCAGCGGTACTCCGCTCCTCCAGTCGTGCAGCACCGCGTCCAGGCTGGAGCGGGCGGCCTCCCGATCGTTGCGGTCGGCCAGTTCGGCCAGCTGCCCGGGATTGAGGCTGCTGGCGCGCAGCGGGTCGTGGGCACCCGGGTCGGCGATCACCTGCCGCAGCCGCAGCTCGGTGAAGGCCGTCACCGCCAGCAGCAGCCTCGGATCACTGATCAGATCGCAGATGCGGATCTCCAGGCGATTGAGATCGTGGGGACGGTCCTGGCCGTTCGGCCGCACCGAGGTCCAGAGGTGGCGCACGTTCCGCATCGTGCCGGCGGTCAGCTGCTGCTCCATCCAGGCGATGTAGTGCCGATGGTCGAGGAAGAGGGGCACCTTCTCCGGGGTCAGGGGGAACTGGAGCCAGCGTTGGGAATGGGCACCCGTGGCCACGCCATCGAGAAACGGGGAGCTGGCGCTCAGGGCCAGCAGCAGGGCGGCCTCGCAGCGGATCAGCCGGCAGCCCGCGAACAGGGGATCCATGGCCGTCAGCCCCAGGTTGATGTGGACGCTGGCGGTGACCACCCGGGTGCCGTAGCTGGCTTCGATGAAGTCGTGGTATGGATTGGATGGATCGGAGCGCTCGAAGCGGTGGCTGTCGCCCAGGCTGAGGGTGCTGCCCGGCAACAGGGTCAGCCCCCGTTCCTCGAGCCAGCGCCGCAGCCGACGCCGGGGTTCGAGCAACAGGTGCAGCTGCCGGTTGTAGTCGGCATCCGGAGGGGTGATGTATTCGAGGTTGCGGTGATCCGGTTCGGTCACGAAGCCATCGAGGGCTGCGGCGGCCTGCTCCGCCACCCCCACCACGCGGCCATCGGCCCTGCCGGTGAACAGTTCCACCTCGAATCCCTTCAGCAGCGAGCCCCTCACGGCTGCTCTCCCTGGAGACAGGCCAGGGCCTTGAGCAGGCCACGGGCCTTGTTGAGGGTTTCCTGGTACTCGGCCGCCGGCTGGGAATCGGCCACCAGCCCGGCGCCGGCCTGCACCTGCACCCGCCAGCCGCCGGCGGGATCGGGCAGCACCACCATGGTGCGGATCGTGATCGCGGTGTTGAGGGCGCCGCCGAGATCCACGGCTCCGTAGACGCCCGAATAGGGGCCGCGGGCCTGGGGTTCGTGGGCGTGGATCAGCTGCATCGCCCTGATCTTCGGTGCTCCGCTGACCGTGCCGGCGGGGAAGGAGGCCTGCAGCAGGTCCCAGACGTCATGGTCCGCATCGAGCAGGCCTTCCACCTGGCTGACGATGTGCATGACGTGCGAGTAGCGCTCGATCACCATCAGCTCCGTGACCGCCACACTGCCCGGCCGGCAGACCCGGCCCAGGTCGTTGCGGCCCAGATCGACCAGCATGACGTGCTCGGCCCGTTCCTTCGGATCGGCGAGCAGGTCCCGCTCCAGGGCCTGATCCTCCGCCAGGGTCTGGCCCCGCGGCCGGGTGCCGGCGATCGGCCGCAGCGAGGCTCGCACGCCCCCCTCGACCGGTTCGGCCTTCACCATCACCTCGGGGCTGGAGCCGATCAGGTACCAGCCGCCGAAATTGAAGAAGGCCATGTAGGGGGACGGGTTCACCATCCGCAGGCTGCGGTAGAGCTCGAACGGATCGCGCGCGATCCGGGTTTCCAAGCGTTGGCTCAGCACCAGTTGGAACACGTCTCCGGCGGCGATGTGCTCCCGAGCCGCCCCGACGGCCGCCTCGAAGTCGTCACGGCTGCGGTTGCTCGTGGTCGGCAGATCCACGGTCGGCTCCGGATCCCAGCGCAGGGGGCTGACCCCCGCCGGCAGGGGGGCCTGCATCCGGCGCTCCAGGCTGTCGATCCGCTCCTGGGCATCGGCGTAGGCCTCCTGGGCATCGCCGCCGCCGCTCAGATCGGCGTAGGCCACGGCCGTGATCTGCCGCTTCACCTGGT
>CAYGQY010000166.1:0-4738 GCA_964352195.1 uncultured bacterium | reverse complement strand
AGCTGGAAGTGGAGCGAGTTGTTGATG
Source organism: uncultured bacterium (assembly GCA_964352195.1). Taxonomy (GTDB): domain Bacteria; phylum Cyanobacteriota; class Cyanobacteriia; order PCC-6307; family Cyanobiaceae; genus CAYGQY01. The sequence goes on along the minus strand of CAYGQY010000166.1, from coordinate 4,711 downwards.
GTGTCGTACAGACCCTTATGGCCCGCGCCGAGGTCACCAGGGGTGCCCTTGGGGGGATTGTGGGCCTCGAGGATCTCCCGGATCGAGTGACCGATCCCGAAGTTGGTGCGGTACATGTGGCCGGCGATCACGAAGATCACCCCGATCGCCAGGTGGTGATGGGCGATGTCGGTGAGCCAGAGCGCCTCGGTCTGGGGGTGGAAGCCACCCAGGAAGGTGAGGATCGCGGTACCGGACCCCTCGGAGGTGCCGAACACCTGGTTGACGGTGTCGGGGTTCTGGGCGTAGACGCCCCAGTTGCCAGTGAAGAACGGAGCCAGTCCGGCCGGGTGAGGCAGCACGTTCAGGAAGTTGTCCCAACCGACGTGCTGACCCCGGGACTCGGGGATGGCCACGTGGACCAGGTGGCCGGTCCAGGCGATCGAACTGAAGCCGAACAGAACCGCCAGGTGGTGGTTGAGACGGGATTCAGCGTTCTTGAACCAGGCCAGGGACGGCCGAAACTTGGGTTGAAGGTGAAGCCAGCCGGCGAAGAGGGCCCAGGCCGAGAGGATCATCATGAAGATGGATCCCTGGTAGAGCTCGGCGTTGGTGGTCATCCCGATCGTGTACCACCAGTGGTACAAACCGGAATAGGCGATGTTCACCGGTGAGGTGGCGCCCGCCTGGGTGAAGGCGGTGATGGCGCCCTCGCCGAAGTGGGGATCCCAGATCGCGTGAGCGATGGGACGGACATGCAGAGGATCGGCGACCCACTGCTCGAAGTTGCCCTGCCAGGCGATATGGAACAGGTTGCCCGAAACCCAGAGGCCGATGATGGCCAGGTGACCGAAGTGGGTGGAGAAGAGCTTTTGGTAAAGCTTCTCCTCGGTCATTCCGTCATGGCTCTCGAAGTCGTGAGCCGTGGCGATGCCGTACCAGATACGGCGGGTTGTCGGGTCCTGTGCCAGACCCTGGCTGAACGAAGGAAATTTCGTTGCCATTGGGAAAGGTCAGGTGGAGGTCAGCCGACCGCGATGAGTCGGGCCAGGAAGAAGGACCAGGTGGTCGCGATGCCGCCCAGAAGATAGTGGGCGACGCCAACGGCACGGCCCTGGGTGATGCTCAGCGCACGGGGCTGGATGGCGGGAGCCACCTTCAGCTTGTTGTGAGCCCAGACGATGGACTCGATCAGCTCCTGCCAGTAGCCGCGGCCGCTGAACAGGAACATGAGGCTGAAGGCCCAGACGAAGTGGGCGCCGAGGAACATCAGGCCGTAAGCACTGGAGGAAGAGCCGTAGCTGTTGATCACCTGTGCGGCCTGAGCCCAGAGGAAATCGCGCAGCCAGCCATTGATGGTGATGGCACTCTGGGCGAAGTTCCCGTTTGTGATGTGCTGAACGCTGCCGTCCGCATTCACGGTGCCCCACACATCGCTCTGCATCTTCCAGCTGAAGTGGAAGATCACGATGGACAGGGAGTTGTACATCCAGAAGAGGCCAAGGAACACGTGGTCCCAGGCCGACACCTGGCAGGTCCCGCCACGGCCGGGGCCGTCGCAGGGGAAGCGGAAGCCCAGGTTCGCCTTGTCGGGGATGAGCCTGGAGCTGCGGCTGTAGAGCACACCCTTCAGCAGAATCAGCACGGTGACGTGGATCGTGAAGGCGTGGATGTGGTGGACCATGAAGTCGGCCGTTCCCAGGGGGATCGGGCCGGCGGCCACCTTGCCACCCACGGCGACGACGGCACCGTTGAACACCTCGCTGACTCCGGCCAACGCGTTGGGAGCGGTGGAGCCGGCGGCGGCGGCGTGCAGACCCTGGACCCACTGGGCGAAGACGGGCTTCAGCTGAATGGCGGTGTCACTGAACATGTCCTGGGGACGACCCAGGGCACGCATGGTGTCGTTGTGGATGTAGAGGCCGAAGCTGTGGAAGCCGAGCCAGATGCACACCCAGTTGAGGTGACTGATCAGGGCATCACGGGCCTTCAGCACCCGGTCCAGCACATTGTCGACATGCAGGGCGGGATCGTAATCACGGATGAGCGCGATGGCGGCGTGGGCCCCTGCCCCGACGATGATGAAGCCGCCGATCCACATGTGGTGGGTGAAGATCGACAACTGGGTCGGGTAGTCGATGCCGATATAGGGATACGGAGGCATCGCATACATGTGGTGAGCCACGATGATGCTCAGGGAACCGAGCAGGGCCAGGTTCACGGCCAACTGGGCATGCCAGGAGGTGGTCATGAACTCGAACAGGCCGTCGTGACCCTTCGGAGCCGGAAACAGCAGGGGATCACCCTTCTGACCTTCAAGGATCTCCTTGAGGCTGTGGCCGATGCCCCAGTTGGTGCGGTACTGGTGGCCGGCCACGATGAACAGCACCGCGATCGCCAGGTGGTGATGGGCGATGTCCGTCATCCAGAGGCTGCCGGTGACGGGATTGAGCCCACCTTTAAAGGTGAGGAAATCGCCGTAGGCGGCCCAGTTGCCGGTGAAGAACGCCGAGAGGCCCGCGCCGAAGCCAGGGAACAACTGGGCGATCAGATCCTGGTTGATGAATTCGTGGGGCAGGGGAATGTCCGCCACCGAAGCGATGGTCTTGCCGTTGAGCACCAGCGGATTGCCGGCATCGATGGCATCCATCAACTGGGTCGTGGGCAGGGACACGTGCAGGAGGTGTCCTGTCCAGGAGAGGGATCCCAGACCCAGCAGACCCGCCAGGTGGTGGTTGAGCATGGACTCAACGTTCTGGAACCACTCCAGCTTCGGAGCTGCCTTGTGGTAGTGGAAAACACCGGCATTCAGCATCAGGCCGGCCATCACGAGGGCGCCGATGGCCGTGCAGAGAAGCTGGAACTCGCTGGTGAATCCCCAGGCTCTCCAGACATGGAAGAGGCCGGAGGTGATCTGGATGCCGTGGAAACCGGCACCCACATCGCCATTGAGAATTTCCTGGCCGAAGATCGGCCAGACCACCTGCGCACTGGGTTTGACGTGCAGGGGATCGGCCAGCCAGCCGGTGTAGTTGGAGAAGCGGGCACCGTGGTAGAAGGCGCCGCTCAGCCAGATGAAGATGACGGCCAGATGGCCGAAGTGAGCGCTGAAGATCTTCCGGGAGACTTCTTCGAGATCGCTTGTGTGGCTGTCGAAATCGTGAGCGTTGGCGTGGAGGTTCCAAACCCAGGTGGTGGTTTTGGGGCCTTTGGCGAGGGTGCGATCGAAGTGGCCGGGCTTGCCGAACAATTCGAAGGTGGCCGGGTTGTTCACCTGGTCGACCTGGGCCTTCGCCGTTTTCCCACGCTCTGGTGGGCTGATGGTCATCGAGACGTTCCTCGAGGGACGGAGTCGAGGTGGAGGTCCACCCCTCCGGTGTTGGCCGGAAGGCCGAACCGGTGGGCCTCACGGGACCACGGACCGAGATCCGTGGCGCCATGGGCACCAGCGCGGAGAGGGTCCGGGAAGGACCGAAACCCACTGCCACCACTGGAGCTGGGGCCCCAATGAGGGGACCGCTGGCGGCAGTATAGGGGCCAGTTTCAAGCCCCTTGGGCGGTCAGTAACAAAGGTTCAATCCAGCGGTTCTCCTGTCTGGGACAGGGCTCTGCCAGGGGGTACCTAACACTCACTCAGCTTGTTGTAGCGAGCTTGCTTTATCCAAACCTCCAGCAATCATGGCTGGTGTTCGGATTTACTTTGTGGTCTCGACGCACCGATCAGCAGAATGCGGAGCTGGGCCTCACTCATCAGGGGAGCGATTTGCATGCGGGCGGCCGGGCTTCGGGGGCTGGGAGTACTGCTGCTCTCTCTGACGGTGATGCTGAGCGGGGGCTGGAGCCTGCGGCCCGCCGCGACGGACGGAGGAATCGATCCTGCCGGCGTCGGGGGCTCCCTGCAGGAGGTGGCCCCGCCCGGAGGCGTGCGGCAGCTGCGGCAACAGCTGGAGCGGCATCAGCCGCGGCTGCGGATTCTCTCCCCGGCCGACGGGTCCCTCCTGCCGGCGGGCCCCTGGTCTCTGGTGGTGGAGCTGGAGGACTGGCCCCTGGCGGACGGGGGAACGCTGGGGCTGGGGCCCCATCTGGTGGTCCAGATCGACGGGGCGCCCCCGCTGCGGCTGGCCCAACGTCCTCCGGACCAGCCGCGGCGGATCGAGCTGCCGATGGAGCCGCTGAGCCCGGGCAGCCACCGGCTGACGGCCTATGCGGCACGCCCATGGGGGGAAGCCGTCAAGGATCACGCCGCCTGGCAGCAGATCCGCCTGCACCGGGTCAGCGCCAACCCCCTGACCCAGCCGGCGGCGGGAACCCCCCAGCTGATCAGCGCCACCCCCACCGACCTGATCCAGGCTGAACCGGTGCTGATCGACTGGCTGCTGGTGGATGCCCCCCTCCAGCATCTCGGCGACGAACCGCCCCGCTGGCGCCTGCGGATCAGCCTCAACGGCGACAGCGTGCTGGTGGACGAGCAGACTCCCCTCTGGCTGACGGGGCTACGGCGCGGCAGCAACGCGCTGCAGCTGGACCTGCTGGATGGCCTGGGCGAGCCTCTCAATCCCCCCTTCAACAGCCTGGTTCAGGAGATCGAGCTGATCCCCGGCGCCGCCCGGGTCTGGCAGGCGGCGAGTCTGTCGGCGGACAACCGGGACCGGTTGCTGGGACGGATCCCCGTGGGGGGGGAAGCGCCGCCGGGGATGGAGCCCTCGAGCGAGGTCAGCGGCGAAACGGAGAC
>CAYGQY010000165.1:0-4755 GCA_964352195.1 uncultured bacterium | reverse complement strand
CAGGCGATCGCGCACCGGACTCTCAAGCAGGAGATAGGCATCCAAGGAGACAGTCAGCAGGAACCAATCCGTTCCTCCAGCTGGGATTCCCGTATCATCAATGATTTTGACGAGCTTTCTGGCACCGGCTTGGCTAAGTAAATACCCATCGGCACCGGGGGCTCTGATATCCGCGTTGTCACAAGGAAAGGCCAGCCGCGAGTCTGATAATGCCGCAGCAGTGACAGGTCCATTGATGCCTTGATCCTGCCATCGGCAATGACGAACCAATCGGTCATTCACAAAGATGATTTCGCCGCAGCCGTTATTCTCGCTAATATCAAAATCGAGGATTGAGCGGTCCAGCCAGGCATCATCTTCAAAAATATAAGCGTGGGCAAGATCTTCATCGATCATCTTATTCCAGACGTTGTATTGGGCGATGATATTTCCCGATCTTCTCAGCTGTCTCCGGTCGCGTTCGTCCAGGCAGGCTGGGGTGGATTTGTCGCTCGCTTGCGCGACGGGGAGGCACTTGAATCTGTGGGCGACGCCCCATACATCATCAGGTGTCAGACCAGGTTCAACAGTGAACTCAAGCCCGATTGCCTGGCACCGTGCATGGAATCTGGCGTGCCGATAGATGTCTTGAGGTAGGTTGATCAAAAAAATGGGGATTGACTGGGGCTTGGATCCTGTGTCTCCTGCCAGATTGAACGTATCAAGGTTGCTGAGCTGATGGCGCGCCTGGAACCTTTCCAGGGGTGCGTTCAAGCGCTTCGCTTCCGGGCCCGTCAGAGAGCTGATCAACTGATGCGCCAAGTCAAAGCGACCCGTCTCTTCATAAAGTTTCAGCAGTTTGGCGAAACTCTGCTGGGATGCATGTGCAGTGTACTCGGAGTACTGATACACAGTTCCCAGGGTCAATAGCTGAACCCACAGGAGCCTTTCAAGAAGGTCTCCATTGTCTTGACGCAGCGCACCTGTCACATGCTCCATGTCAACCCCAAGTTCTTGCGCCACTGCGCAGGGATGCCGGGAAGAATGAGCCGCCTTGGACTGGACAAGATGATCAACTTCTACGAGTTCATCAAGCAGTTCACGAGGAATCCAAAGTCTGTCCTGGCGATCCAACGTCTGCATCCCGTCACCCAGAATCCTACAAACGCAAGGGGAAAGACCCATCAACCCTTGAACCTGGGGGTGCTCCACAGGGCCGATGGGCCCCGCTCCGCAGAATGCTCGCTTCTACTGCCAGCACTGGCTTTTGTGGGCAGGACGATCACAGACGGTGCCCGAAACCCACCGCTTCAGCGGTCGTACTCGACCCCATTTCAGGGCCGCCAACACGCCGGGAAGCGAGATGCTTCCTGTCTCGCCTGCGCAGAAACCCCGGAACAGCCGACATTCTGAACGATGGCTGAGGCGTCCGCACGGCAGTGAATCCCCACACCCCCTCCGGAACCGGCTGAGCGTGGAGAACTCCATCCGAAAGCGGGCCGAGGCTCGGCGGATGGGCGGAACTGATCCGGCACCTGGCCCGCCTGCCCACCCAGCTCCCGCTCCGGGTCCCCGTCTGCCATCGTCGAAACGATGGAACGAGGGGAGGGAGCTCTGGCCAGGCAGGTGGCATCAGACCTCTCCCGCCCTCCTCGCCCTGGCCTGGAGGTGCCATGGAAGACCGTCTGTTGGCTGGCTGTTCTGACGGCAGCGGCCCTGCTGCGCTTCCACAATCCCGGCCACCAGTGGCTCTCCCACGATGAGGTCTTCACGGCCCTGCGCTCCGCCGGGTACCCGGCCGCCGACCTCGACGCCCTCACGGCGCCGTCTGACCTTCTGCCGGCGGGTCTGTTGCGACGGACGCTGTTCCTGCGGGACGATCTCGGCTGGGGGGACACCCTCCGGGAACTGATGGGGCACCCGGAACACCCACCCCTGTACTTCCTGCTGGTGAGGCTGCTTCGTCAGGGGTGGAGTGATTCGACGGAGAGCATGCGTCAGCTCTCCGCCCTGTTCAGCCTGCTGGCCCTGCCGGCGATGTATCTGCTCACCCTGGAACTCTCCGGACGGTCCGGCCTCTCAGCCGTGGTGGTGGCGCTGGTGGCGGTGTCGCCACTCCACCTGCTCATCGCCCAGGACGCCAGGCCCTACAGCCTTCTGGTCCTGCTGACCGCCCTGGGCAGCTGGAGTCACCTGCGCCTGCAGCGAACAGGTGGTGCATTCGCCTGCGTCCGATACACCCTGATCCTGGTGGCGGGGCTCTACACCAGCCTGCTGTTCCTGCTCATCCCCCTCAGCCATGGCCTCCATCTCCTGCTGCCGGGACACACCCCCGCCCAGCGGCGCCACTGGACCGGGGCCACGGCGGCGGCCGTCCTGGCCTTCCTCCCCTGGGTGGCGGTGCTGGCGACCCGGCTGGACCGTCTGGTCAGCCACACCGCCTGGCTGCGGGATCCACCGTCCACGCTGGCGGCACCCCTGGTCCGGGGCCTGCATTGGAGTTCTCCGTTTGTCGATCTGGGCCAGCAGACCCCGCCCTGGGGTCCGATCCTCGTCCTGCCGGCCCTCCTCGCCCTGATGGGGACCGGAGTCGTGACCCTGGCACGCTGCGGCCGACCCGGTGGCTGGTCCCTGCTGGTGCTGCTGGCCGGGTTGAATGTGCTGGCCGTGGCCCTGCCGGATCTGGTGCTGGGAGGCCGTCACTCCCTGATGACCCGCTATCTGCTCCCGGCAACGCTGAGCCTTCAGGTGCTGATCGCGGCAGGCCTCTGGTCACGGCTCCGGTCGAGGCGTTGGCAGGCCTGGGGCGTGGCCCTGCTGGTGATCCTCCTGGTGGGAGGGGCGGCCTCCTGCGGCTCGATCCAGGCCTCGGAAACCTGGTGGAGTCGCTACACCCTCCATGAGCCGGCAACACTGAAGACCATCCTGCAGGCCCATCCCGGCGCCGTGCTGCACGTGGTTCGCTCCCCGACCAGCCTGGGAGAAGCGATCTCCCTCGCCCAGAAGCTGGACCCGGAGACCCGGTTGCGGTTCGTGGATGCTTATCTCCCCGCCGGGACGGCCGGGGTGCTGTACACCAACCACCTCGGGCAAGTGCTGGCCCCAGCTTGGGCGCGGGGTCGGACCGCTGGGCTTCAGGGCGATGAGCCGGCGCAGGCCTCGGCAATCAGGCGGGTCTCGAAGCCGGCCTGGGGCTTCTCCCAGCCCTTCCAGGTCGAGCCGGCCCCGGTGACATTGATCTGGCCGGCCTGGCAGTTCACCGAGAGATAAAAGGGCTGGCTTCGCTCGTTCTGGCTGCGGGTCACCCAGCTCCCATCCATCAGACGCCAGGAGGACCAGTCCACACGGATGGGGCCATACACACGCCAGTCGGCGGGCCTGGGGGTGGAGGAGGACTGGGCCAGACGCAGGTCCATCGCCGGCCGTTCCGCCACAGCAACGGGAAACGACAGGGCCAGGGCAAGCAGCCAGGCAGACATGGGCCGATGGCATGGCGCCTCCCATGCTGACCCTGAACCCCCCACGGTCAAGGGGCGGGGTCAGGGTCGGGGAGGGACCTCTTCCTTGAAATCCAGCATCAATTGCATGGTCTCGATGAACAGACCGGTGACATCCTGGGTCAGGGGAGTTTGACCCTGGGGGCCGAACCAGCGATCGAAGATCTCACGCTCCCTGGACTGATTAGCCAGGAATCCTTGCATATAGCGAATCAAGGCCAGATCCACTACATGCTGAAATGCGGAATTGTTCTGCGGCATCATGCAGGCGATCCCCTCCCTGGAATACGCATCAGCGGAAACCTGAAAGGGGGCCTGGTTGCCCTGCCGCTGCAACCAGGCATAAAGGAGCATGCCGTCATCAGCGAAGGCATCGATCCGCCCCTCCTGCAAGGCTGCATAGCCGGCTTGACGGTCCTTGAGCAGAACCACGGAGGCAGCCGGCTGCCGTCTGCCGACGGCCAGGGCACTGGTTGTGCGCGGCAGGGCGCCCACACGCTTTCCTCTGAGCGATTCCGGAGAAGAGAGGCCCGAGCCGGAGGGAACCAGCAGCTGGGTGCCCGTGATCCCGTAGCTCACGGAGAAGTCAACCTGTTCATCCCGGGCCCAGGTGAAACTGCTGGCATCACAGACCAGATGGACCGCCCCTGACTGCAGGCTGGAGAGACGCTCATCGGTCTGAAGCGGCACAAGTTTCAGCTGAATCGGACGACCCGCCTTGTGCTCCAGTTCCTCACGAATGAGCTGCATCATGTCGACCGAGTAGCCCACCAGCTCACCCGATTCGTTCTGATACGCAAACGGAAACGCATCCCGGCTGGTTCCCCCCACCAGGACGCCCGAGGCCGTCACGGAATCGAGCAGGGAGCCGGCCTGGGCGGGCGCCACCAGCGCCAGGCAGGCCAGCAGCGGCAGCCCGGACCAAGGTCCCACCCGACGAGGTAAAGGCACCAGACAATCCTTCAGCCGAAATCCATGCACCTTGAACCCATTCACCAAAAACCGATGCACGAGAAAACAATGCACGAGAAAACGATGCACGAGAAAACGATGCAGCCACCACCGAGGCCACCTTGAACGGGATGGGGCGTTCGTGGATGATGGATTCAAACGCACAAGTACCGGAAGCAGCCGATACAATTTAACATGCACGCAATCGTTGCATTGTCATCCCAGCCAGGATGTCATCCTTCCGGCTTCGGTGAAATCTGGCTTCGGGGACGCCTTGGCATCCACCTGGTATCCACCCGGAATCCAATCCCTCCCCCCGATTCTCTGC
>CAYGQY010000164.1:0-4769 GCA_964352195.1 uncultured bacterium | reverse complement strand
AGCATGGCGTAGGTGGCGTAGCGCAGGTAGTAGTCGAGGTCGCGGATGCAGGCGGCATAGCGACGGGTGGTGTACATGTTGCCGCCCGGACGGGTGATGTCCGAGTACAGCAGGGTTTTCGCCACGGCTTCCTTGATGATCGCCGCCGCGTTGGCGCCGATGGTGGCCGCAGCGCGCACACGAAGCTCGCCGCTGGAGAAGTACTGCTCCAGCCGTCCGATCGAGGAGTCATCCAGGTAGAGACCCTGGACGTCGGACTGGTTGATGACGTTGGTGATCGCGTCTTGCATGTGTCCTGGGGAGGAGGCGGTGGGAGGGAAGGGGGAGCCTCAGGAGAGGGCGCCGATGACGTAGTCGAAGTAGGTGCCGGCTTCTTCGGCGTCAGCGCCACTGAGCAGACCCATGGCGGCACTCTTGAGCTCACGGACGACCTCGGCCATGGCTTCCAGGGGAACGCCAAGGGCCCGGTACATCTCGCGGGCACCGATGATGCCGATTTCTTCGATGGGGGTCACATCCCCGGCCACCACGCCATAGGTCACCAGGCGCAGGTAGTAGTCGATGTCGCGCAGGCAGGTGGCTGTCATCTCCTCGCCGTAGGCGCTGCCGCCTGGAGAGATGACGTCGGGACGCTTCTGAAAGAGCGCGCCGCCGGCCTGCTTCACAAGACGCTCGCGACTCTCGCTCAGGACCTGAGCCACCCGCAGACGGCGTTGACCGCCGCCCACGAAGGACTTGATCTGTTCGAGTTCGCCAGGGCTGAGGTAGCGGGCTTCGGCGTCCGCGTTGATGATCGAGTTGGAGACGATGCTCATGCAGTTCTGCCTCGAAACAAGCGGTCGCCGTGAAGGAGACCGGTATCCGGTGGGTAAGGGAAGCCCCTCGCTCGCAACCTTCGTCGACGTGAACGCCAACGAGATGGAATGGAGAGTGGGCAGTCGATCAGCTTGCTGACCGCCGAGTCATTCTGCGGCAATGCGCGCCACAGACCCCCGCGGCGGTAACAGTTCTTCACGGCGGTAAAACCGGATAAATCCCAGTGCTGGCAACGATTCTCACGGATGTTGATATGACAAGAGCTGCTGACGGTTTGTGAAGCATTTCCAGACTTCCTGGGACAGGGAAACTACAGATTCTGTGGTGATTCGCCCGGATCACTGTTCCTGGCCAACACAAAATGCTCCCGGTTTGGAGTCCGGGAGCGCAGGCTGCCGATCGCCCCCCCTCCGGAGGACCCCGGGCTCAGATCGGTTCGCGGGTGGGCGGAGTGAGGCCGGCGCTGCCCCCATAGAGGGCCGCGGTGCGATTGACCGTGGGGAGCGGAATCCCCGATTCCGTGGCGAGGCCACGCAGGTAGGGCACGGTATCCCGGCCGAAGCGATCGGCGTACTCCTGGCTGTTAAGCAGCCGGTTCAGGGCGGATGGCTGCCCCTGGTCGCTCCGGGTGGCCAGGAACAGGCTGACCTCCTTCGGCTGGGCGGCCCGGCCCAGCAGGGCCAGGTAAGCCGCCGAGGCGGCCCGCAGCGGAGCCATCCGCTGGAGCCGCTGCTGAAACAGGTCGCTGGCGGCGATCAGTCCAATGAACTCGGAGACAGAGACGCGGCCATCCCGCAGCTGGGACTCCGCATCCCCCAGGCGTTCCGCGGCCAGGGGCACACGGTTGAGCAACTGGCGATAGGCACCTTCGATCACCTGCTGCAGAACGGCTTCATCGGCGCCGGCGGGAAGCCTGACCGGCTGGGCGAGACCCCGCCGGCGGCGGAATCCCTGGGGCTGGGCTCCGGACAGCGCCTTGGCCATGGCGGCCTCGGCCGGCCGGGCCGTGCTGAGGCCAAGCCCGTTGCTGCTCTGGACGGAACGCCAGTCTCCGCTGATCAGGGGGCGCAGCTGGGTCGGGGATCCGGGGGTGCTGCCCCGCTGCGCCGACCAGAGTCGGCCGGCGCCCCCGGCGGCTCCCGCGGATGTGCTCCAGCGGCGGGTGGGCTCCGGGGGCTGCCGCAGGCTGCTGGGTGGCTCCGTCGCGGTGGTGTCGGGGGGCCGTTGCCCCTCCGGGAAGCGGGCAGTCCAACTGCCGACCACCTGCCTGAGGCGGCGATCCGTCAGGTTGCGGGGGGTGAGGTCACCGGTGCCGATGAACGCGGAGGGCTGAGCGGCCTGGGGTCGAGGGGTCAGGCTGAGATCGGTGACGGCGGAAGGATCGAAGGACCGGACCAGCTTGGGAACCCGGCGGGCATTGAGGTCCCCCGGGGTGACGAAGCGCTCGTAGGGGACGGTGTCCTCCCCGAAGGCCTGAAGGTATTCGGGGCTGTCGAGGATGGCGTCGACGATGCCGTAGAACCCCTGGCGGGCCGCTTTGTCGAAGTAGCCGTCGATCTCACGGCGCCCGAAGGTGGGGCGGCCGAGCAGGCGGCGGTGGATGATCTCGATCGCCTTGGTGATGTAGAGCCCGGCCCAGTAACGGCGCTGAAACGCCTTGGAGCGGGCCACCTGGCGGATGAACTCCCGCAGGCTGATGTCCCCGTTCTCGAGCTTGATCTCCGCAACACTGAGACGCTCACCGTCGTAACCGGCCGTTCCCAGCACCTGAACGTAGACGGCCCGGATCACCGCCTGGGTGCTGGATTCCGTGCTGCGCACACTGGGCTGGCCTCCCCGACGGGGAACGGAGGCGCCTCCCGTGGCGATCTGCTGGAGCCGGACCACCCGGGGCCCGACCCGCCGGGGTGTGGAGGAGCGGAACTGGGGGCTGTCCATCTGGCCCGGCTCACGGATGCCGTTGCCGACCAGGATGCGTCGGGTGTCGTAGCTGAACGGGGCGGACCGGGTGGCCACCGCCGCGGTCGCCGAGGGGAAGATTGCGCCGTAGTTGAGGCCGATCGGATCGTTTCCTCCACCGTAGGCATGCTGGTCGGGCAGGGGTTGCCGGTAGGCGGCGTAGAGGGTGATGTACTGCGGAGCACCCTCGAAAGGAGCGCTGAAGCGGAACAGCTTGCGGTTGGAGCCCCAGCCGGCGCTCTCCTGGGCCTCCTCCCCGATGTCACGCAGGTAGGGAACGGTCTCCTCACCGAACACCTGGGCGTACTCCAGGGTGTTGATCAGGGAATCCACCAGTCCGGGCAGGCCCTGGGCACTCACGATGGCGAAGTAGCGGCGAAACTCCTCGATCGAGCTCACCCCCCGGCCGAGGAAATGGCGGAAGGCCAGCTCCACCACGCGGCTGTTGGAGAACCGTCCGTAGAACTGGCGCTGGTATTCCTTGCTCCGGCCCAGGCAGCGGATGAATTCCCGCATTGAAATCTGCCCCTGGGAGACCTGGGTGGCCTGCACCGGTGCCACCACCTGGGAGTACCCCTTGACGATGTCCCGCTCGAAGACCTGCCGGTAGGCGGCCCGGATCACCTCAGCCTTCTCCCGGCCGGAGAGACCCGGTTTCATCACGAAACGCTGGGGCGTCTCCGCGGCCAGGGCATAGATCGCCGGGAGCTGCAGGCCCTGGTTCTCGGGGCTGCCCAGCCGCTGGCGGGCGGACGGGGTGGGGATCGCCAGCTCCTGCAGGAGCACGTTGAAGCAGGCGATCACCAGCTGGCGGGCCTCGGGCTCCTGGCGGAAGAGGGTCGCCGCGGCCGCCCGCATCTCCTGCAGCGCCACGTTGGTGGCGGCCAGGGAGCAGGCGTTCTCCAGCACGTCCCGCAGTCCGCGGGTGTTGACCGCCAGGATGCTGGGATCGCCGGCCACCACGGCGTAGCCGACGTAGCGAAGGAACCAGGCCATGTCCCGCAGGGACTTGCGCATGCGCTCGCTGCCGTAGCGGGCCACGCTGATGGGAGTGAAGCCGGTGGGCAGCACCACGCGCACATCCGCATCGGCCTGGACGCCCTCGAGGATGCGGCCCAGCAAGCCGGTGCCGCCGCTGCCCTGGGCGAAGGTGCGCACGGAGGTGGCGGCGGCCAGCTGATCCGCCGCCAGGGGTGCGCTCTCCGCGGGAGTGGAGCCCAGCGGGGCCAGGGGCTCGTCAAGGTAAGAGAGCGGGGTGCCGCCAGCGAAGATGCGGTTGGCCGCCTTGGCCACGATGGTGTCCGCATTGGCGGAGATGCGGCGGGCCGCCTCCACCCGCGTGCTGCCACTGCGGAAGAAGGCGAGGAGAGTATCGAGCTCTCCTTTTTCAGGGAACCGATCCTGTTGCTCCGCCTGACGGACGCTGGAGAGCGGCAGGGTGTCGAAGAGCTGGGGGCTGACCCTGGTGCTGCCGCTGCTGGCGGTCACGGTCATGAACGGTCGCGTACCGGGCGGAGCCACGTTACGGCTGGCCTCCCGGCCGGCCCGAAGGCCATGAACAAATGTTTGCAGCGGACCGGCCCGGTCGCTCCCCGCGGAGGGCCGTCCATGAAAAGCTCCCCACCAGAGAACGGCGAATCCCTCCCATGCGTCCAGGCCCTGCAGATGCCGCCACACCGGTGGTGAGCGCCTTCTACGACCGTTTCCCGTACCCCGGGGACCCTCTCCAGGACGGACCACCCCCCGGGTACAACTGGCGCTGGTGCCATGCCTGCGTCACCAGCGCCTGCACCGGCCGCCTTCCCCCCGCCGGGCGGCCTCTCCGGATCCTCGACGCCGGCTGCGGCACAGGTGTGAGCACCGACTACCTCGCCCACCTCAACCCGGGGGCCGAGCTGCTGGCGGTGGACATCAGCCCGGGGGCCCTGGCCCAGGCCCGCGAACGCCTGCGCCGCTCCAGGAGGCTGCGCTGCTCGATCCGCAGGGATTGGCAC
>CAYGQY010000163.1:0-4770 GCA_964352195.1 uncultured bacterium | reverse complement strand
GCCTGGCCGAGGCCGCCGCCAGCCTCTGGGAGACCCACCCCGGGCTGGAGCGGCTGGTGGTGAAGCTGAACGAAGGATTCAGCGGCGAGGGCAACGCCCGGCTCGATCTGCTGCCACTGGAGCTGGCCGACACCAGCGGGACCGGCCGGCGGCGCCGCCTGCGACGGGCCCTGGAGGAGTTGCCGATGCCGGCGACGCGCTGGCGCGAGTTGCTGGGCGAACAGGGCGCCCTGGTGGAGGCCTGGCTCGAGGGCGGCGACGCCCTCCACTCCCCGAGCGTGCAGGGCACGATCCACCCCGGCGGGCGGGTGGAGGTGCTCTCCACCCACGAGCAGATCCTGGGGGGCATCAGCGGCCAGACCTACCTGGGCTGCCGCTTCCCCGCCGAGGCGACGTACCGGGCCGAGCTGATGCGCCACGGCCGGGCGGTGGGGGAGGCCCTGGCCCGGGAAGGGGCCCTCGACCGCTACGCCGTGGATTTCATTGCCCGCCGTTTCGGCGATCACTGGGACCTGCAGGCGATCGAAGTGAACCTGCGCAAGGGCGGCACCACCCATCCCTACATGGCCCTTCGCTACGCCACCAACGGCCGGATCGATCCCGGCAGCGGCCTGTTCCGCTCCCCCACCGGGCAGCCGCTCGCCTACACGGCCACCGACAACCTCTGCAATCCGCTCCTGCGGGGTCTGCTGCCGATCGACCTGATCGACATCGTGGCCGCCGCCGGACTCCACTACGACCCGGCCGAACTGCGGGGCAGCGTCTTCCATCTGCTGGGCTGCCTCTCCCAGTACGGCAAGCTCGGCATGACCTGCATCGGCCGCAGCCCGGCGGAAGCCGACCGCATCTACGCCGCCACGGCGGAGCAGCTGATCGCGGCGGCGGAGGCGTTGAGGGGCTAAGGAGATCGATCGGGCTAAACTGCGCCAACGAAACACTCCGCTCGGAGTCACAACCGCCCGATCTCCACGGATTTCTTCTAGCTGAATCCACTCCTCCTCGACGGGTCCAGAGAGCAACCAGGCCAGCGATCGTCGCCCCACTCGCTCGCGGCAGTCCATCGCTGATCATGGACGATCTCCGCAGTCATCCATCCCCATGAGGAAACTGCCCCCATGGCAACCGCTCTGATCACGGGTGCCAATCGTGGCATCGGCTATGAATACTGCAGGCAACTCCACTCCCGTGGGGATGCGGTGCTCGCGGTCTGCCGAAACCCGTCTCCCGAACTCGAAGCTCTGGGTGTGCGGATCGAATCGGGGGTGGATCTCACCCGTGAGCCGGCGATTGCAGCCCTTCTCCAGCGGCTGGATGGCCTGCCCATTGATGTCCTGATCCACAACGCCGGCATTCTCGAGCGCAACTCGCTCAGTGATCTCGATCCGGAGAGCATCCGCCGGCAGTTCGAGGTGAATGCCCTCGCCCCCCTGACCCTCACCCGTGCCCTGCTGAGCCATCTCCACCGCGGCTCCAAGGTCATCCTGATGACCAGCCGCATGGGTTCGATCGAGGACAACAGCTCGGGCGGCTCCTATGGCTACCGACTGTCGAAAGTGGCCCTCTGTATGGCCGGGAAATCCCTGGCGATCGACCTCAGACCCCGAGGCATCGCCGTGGGCCTTCTTCACCCCGGCCTGGTGAGCACGGCAATGACCGGGTTCACCGCCCAGGGGATCTCAGCGGAACAATCCGTCCAGGGGCTGCTGGCCCGGATCGATGCGCTCAACCTGGAGAATTCCGGCACCTTCTGGCATGCCAACGGAGCCGTGCTGCCCTGGTAGGTCGGGGCCGACTCTCGCCCCCGCTGGTCGATCAGCCCTGACTCGCCGCCAGGGCCTGAAGCGCCATCTGGACATGCACCTGCAGGGCTCCGATCACCATCAGCTGGCGGGGGCTACGGCCCAGTGCCATGGTGCTGTCCCCCTGCTGAAGCGCCTGGAGGAGCCGTTGGCTGATGGAGCCATAGCGATGCAGCAACGCATCGAGTTCACGCTTCTGATCACCGTCGGCATCCACCTTCGGGGCGGCCTGCTCGGGCACGGCTGACTGCAGCAGCGCTGTGAGCTGCCGGTGGCTGATGGCTTCGGGAATCGGATTCGGACCATCCATGTAACAGGGGCATTGGATCTCAGGTGAAATCAGCCTATGAATCCAGCCTGGTACCGGGAAGGGCCCTCCCGGTGGGGATCACCCCACCCCGCCAACCACCGCATGGGTCGCGGTGGTCGACCTTCCCAACCGGCCGCCACCGAGCAAGGATGGGGGCTGGGCCGAAGGCCCGTCCGACCGGTCGTGAACCCCCGGTGAAATACGACGACTACTACGCCACGCTCGAGCTCGAGCGTGGCGCTTCCGATGAACAGATCCGCAAGGCCTACCGGCGTCTGGCCCGGCGGTACCACCCGGATGTCTCCAAGGAGGAGAACGCCGAAGAGCGCTTCAAGACGATCAGTGAGGCCTATCAGACCCTCTCCGATCCCGGGAAGCGGGAGGCCTACGACCAGCTGGGACGCCACCGGGCCGGCGAGGACGTCCAGCCCAGCGCGGAATGGGACAGCCGTTTCTGGCAGGGCGCCCCCGGCGAGGAGATCGACCTGGCCGATCTCCTCGAGCAGATCGCCTACCGCAGTGCCCGGCAGCGCCCAGGCGGTGCCGGGCACGTCTCCATGCGCGGGCAGGACTACGAGATCGCCACCGCCCTCAGCCTCGACGATGCCGCCAGGGGCAAGGACATCGCCGTCACGTTCAGCGTCCCGGAGCTGGACGCCAACGGACAGGTGCAGCGCAGCAGCCGCACCGCCCGGGTCCGGGTTCCCAAGGGCGTCACCGATGGCGAGCGCCTGCGGGTTCCCGGCCAGGGCGCAGCGGGCCTGGGAGGGGGAAAACCCGGCGACCTTTACCTCGACATCCGCCTCGAGCGCCATCCCCTCTTCGAGGTGGCCGGCCACGACCTCTACCTCGCGCTGCCTCTCGCCCCCTGGGAGGCGGTGCTCGGCGGCACGGTCGAGGTGCCCACCCTCGACGGGCGCCTGCAGGTGACGGTCCGACCGGGCGCCAAGGGCGGCCAGAAGCTGCGCCTGGCCGGCAAGGGCCTGCCCCGGCGCGGCGGCGGCGCCGGCGACCTCTTCTGCGTGCTCCAGATCGTGACCCCCACCGTGATCAGCGAACGGGAGCAGCAGTTGTACGAGGAACTCGCCGCCAGCTCCCCCTTCGACCCCCGCGCCCACCTCAGCGACATACCGAGCCATGTCTGACGACACCCTGCACCCCCTGGGCGCCGAGGAGGCGGTCGAGCTCGACGACCTGATCGAGAGCACGGGCCTGCGCCACGAGGAGGTGATCGAACTGGTCGAACTGGGCGTGCTGGACACCTGCGGCGGCACGACCCGACTCGCCTTCTACTCCCGCACCGTGATCCAGGCCCGCCGCGCCGCCCGCCTGCGCGACGACTTTGGCCTCAACACCCCCGGCATGGCCCTCGCCCTCACCTACCTGGAGCGGATCGAGCGGCTCGAGCGGCGCCTGCGGGAGCTGGAGGCGGCTCAGCCGCGTTGAGGGTGAGGGTCATCACCCCGGTCCGGGCCATCCGATCCGACCGATCACCGGTATCCCCTGCAGTCCATTCCGCCAGGCCCTGCCCATGGGACTTCCGCCCGCCGCACCCAGGCGGCTCCGCGGCGGCCAGCATCGGGGCAGCGCGACGACGGAGGCCACACCGATGAGCCCACCACCGCCGGGGTCACCGCCGGGGCCGCCGCCGGATCCCGTGCCGATCACCCCAGGGACCAGGGGAACGGCGTCGATCAGCGTGATCATCCCCGTGCTCCAGGAAGCCGGCCTGCTGGAGTCGGCCCTGCCGCACTGGCGGGACCTGCAGAAGAACGGGGCCGAGCTGATCGTGGTCGATGGGGGCAGCACCGACGGCACCGCCGAGCGCATCCGTCGGGAGGGTTTCACCGTGTTGCAGGCGGCCCGGGGCCGCGCCCGCCAGATGAATGTCGGGGCGGAGCACTCCAGCGGCGCCCTGCTGGTCTTTCTCCACGCCGACACCCACCTGCCCGGCGAGGGTCTCGCCGGGATGCGCGATGCCCTCTCGGGGGGCGGCGGCTGGGGTCGCTTCGATGTGGCGTTCCGGGAAGGCGGAACGATGCTGCGGCTGGTGGCCGCCTCGATGAACCTGCGCTCGCGCCTCAGCGGCATCGCCACCGGCGACCAGGCGATCTTCCTCCGTCGGGACTGCTTCGATCGCGTCGGCGGCTTTCCCGATCAGCCCCTGATGGAGGATGTCGCCCTCTCGGCGCGGCTGCGGGCCCTGGGGGCCCCCGTCTGCCTGCGGGCCCGGGTGATCACCTCCGCGCGCCGCTGGCAGCGCCACGGCACCTGGCCGACGATCCTGACCATGTGGGGGCTGCGGCTGGCCTACGCCCTGGGCGTTCCCAGCACGGCGCTGGCCCGCTTCTACCGATGAGCACCCCCGACCCCGACCAGGATGGCGTTCGATCGGACGGCTGCCGGATCGTGATCCTGGCCAAGGCCCCGATCGCCGGCTTCGCCAAGACACGCCTGATTCCCGCCCTGGGGGCCGAAGGTGCCGCCGCCCTGGCCACCGCCCTGCTGTTGCGCACCGTCCGCACGGCCCTGGGGGCCGGGATCGGGCCCGTGGAACTCTGCGTCACACCGGGGCGGCAGGCGCCGATCTGGGCCACGTTGCCGCTGGCCGGCCCACTGACCTGGAGCGACCAGGGGGAGGGGGACCTGGGTGAGCGGATG
>CAYGQY010000162.1:0-4815 GCA_964352195.1 uncultured bacterium | reverse complement strand
GGGCCCGGCAGCTGGGCCGCGCCCTCGCCCTGGCGGCCGCCGGGGCCAGCTTCGCCCGGATCCTTCCCGCTCCGGCGAGCCTGCGCCAGGCCCGGGCGGCGGGGCTGGCGGATGGACAGCTCGCCTGTCACCGCCCGGGGCACGGGCAGCGGAGCGACGGGCTCCAGGGAGACCCCTTCGCCCTCGAGCGGGCCCTGCTGCGCCGATGGCGCATCACCGCCGTGCTCTGCCGTCAGTCGGGAGGCACCACCGAAACCTGCTGGCAGACCCTCTGCGGCGAAGCGGGGCTGCGGCTGCTCCTGCTGGAGCGTCCAGCCGAACCCGATCGGGTGCGGGCCTTGCCCGCGGCCGCCCTGCTGGAGATGGTGGGCCGACCCCACCCCCCTGGTTGATGGCCCCGGATTCCCTGCCGATCGCCCTGGTGCTCAGCACCGAAGCCGATACGGACCGCGCCGAGCGGCTGGCGCGCCGGCTGGTGGAAGCCGGTCTGGCGGCATGTGTGAGCCTGCGGCCGCTGCGCTCGATCTACCGCTGGCGGGGGGAGATCGAGCAGGGGGAGGAGGTGGAGCTGCTGATCAAGACCCGGCCTGACCAGCTGGAGCCGCTGCGCCGGCTGCTGCACGACCACCACAGCTATGAGACGCCCGAATGGATCCACTGGATCGCCGAGGGCGAAGGCGCCTACGCCGGCTGGATCCAGGCCCTGGGCGGAGCCGCCGGACCCGGCGGCCTCAGCCCAGCTGCCGGGCCACCAGCTCCCGCAGATCACCCCGGGGGCGAGGACCCAGCTGGGTGACCACCTGGCCGGCGCAGAGGGAGCCCAGCCTGCCGCAGCGCTCGAGCGGCTCGCCCCGGCTGAGGCCGAAGAGGACCCCGGCGGCATAGAGATCGCCGGCACCGGTGGTGTCCACCAGCGGTCCCAGCTGGTAGGCCGGGATCCGGTGGGTGAGCGCTCCGGCGATCAGCACCGATCCCTGTTCACTGCGGGTGAGGGCCGCCATCGGACAACGGGCGCGCACCGCTTCGGCGGCGGCCTCGAAGCTGCCGGCGGGGTACAGCGCCGTGATCTCGCTTTCGTTGGCGAAGAGCAGATCCACCGAGCCGTCCACGAGCTCCAGAAAGCTGTCCCGGTGACGTTCGACGCAGAACGCGTCGGAGAGACTGAGGGCCACCTGGCCCCCGCTGGCACGCATCACCTGGGCGGCGGCGAGAAAGGCCCGCCGGGCCGGCTCGCTGTCCCAGAGGTAGCCCTCCAGGTACAGGATGCCGGCCTGGGCCACCTGCTCCAGATCCAGATCGTCCGGATCGAGGTCCACCGAAGCGCCCAGGAAGGTGCACATGGTGCGCTGGGCATCCGGGGTGACCAGGATCAGGCAGCGGGCGGTGGGCGGCCCGCTGCTGGCGGCGGGTGTCTCGAAACGGGCTCCCAC
Source organism: uncultured bacterium (assembly GCA_964352195.1). Lineage (GTDB taxonomy): Bacteria > Cyanobacteriota > Cyanobacteriia > PCC-6307 > Cyanobiaceae > CAYGQY01. The sequence continues at coordinate 3,385 of CAYGQY010000162.1, read as the reverse complement.
CGAGCGGATGTCGTGGCTGAAGATGGCCCCGAGCTGGTCGTCGCGCACCCGGCCGATGAATTCCCCCTGCCCCCCCAACTGGGCCAGGCCGGCCAGGGTGTTGGCCGCCGAGCCCCCCGAGGTTTCCAGGCCCGCCCCGCAGGCGGCGTAGAGACGCTCGGCTTCGGTGGCGTCCACCAGGGTCATGGAGCCTTTGGCCAGGCCATGCTCCTGCAGGAAGTGATCGTCGGTCTGCACGAGCACATCCACGATGGCGTTGCCGATGCCGACGACATCGAGACCGCCGGGGGCCCGTCGGAGTGGCGTGGGGGAAGGGGAGATCGCCATGCTCAGACGCTCAGCAGGGCGCGCTTGGGCCCGTGGATCGGGTCCTCCACCACGATCGTCTGGTCCCGCTGGGCTCCGAGCGAGACGATGGCGATCGGCACCTCCATCAGTTCGGCCAGGAACCGCAGGTAGGCGCGGGCGGTGTCGGGCAGATCCTCGAGCCGCCGGCATTCGGCGGTGGAGCATTGCCAGCCAGGCAGGGTCACGAAGATCGGCCGACAGCGGGCAAAGGTTTCCGCACTGCTGGGGAAATGCTCGATCCGTTCCCCATCGAGCGCGTAGGCCACGCACACCTGGATCGCGTCAAGTTCATCGAGCACGTCCAGCTTGGTGATCGCCAGGCAGTCGAGTCCGTTCACTTCCACGGCATAGCGGCCGATCACGCCGTCGAACCAGCCGCAGCGGCGGCGGCGGCCGGTGGTCGTGCCGAACTCCCCGCCGCGGTCACAGAGGTGGTCGTTGAGGCTGCCCTGGAGTTCGGTGGGGAAGGGTCCCTCCCCCACCCGGGTGGTGTAGGCCTTGGCCACGCCGATCACCCGGTCGATCAGGGTGGGCCCCACCCCGGCGCCGATGCAGGCTCCGCCCGAGACGGGATTGGAGGAGGTGACGTAGGGGTAGGTGCCGTGATCGAGATCAAGCAGGGTGCCCTGGGCCCCCTCGAACAGGATGTTCTGCCGGGCCCGGGCCGCCTGGTGGATCGTGCGGGTGCAGTCGACCACGTGCGGGGCCAGCCGTTGCCCGTAGGCGGCGTATTCGCGGATCACGTCCTCGGGATCGAGGGGAGCGAGGCCGTAGATGCGCTCGAGCAGGAGGTTCTTCTCGGCCAGAGGGCCCAGCAGCCGGTCCCGGAGGCGGTCCTCCTCCAGCAGATCGATCACCCGGATGCCGTTGCGCTCCGATTTGTCGGCGTAGGTGGGCCCGATGCCCCGGCCGGTGGTGCCGATGCGCCGCTCGCCGCGGCGCTGCTCCATCGCCTGATCCAGCAGGCGGTGGTAGGGCATGGTCACGTGGGCGGTGGAGGCCAGCTTCAGCCCCGACACATCGATGCCATAGCCCTCGAGCATGTCGAGCTCACCGAGCATGACCCCGGGATCCACCACCGTGCCCGAACCGATCAGGCAGATCGTGTCGGGATAGAGAATTCCAGAGGGAATGAGGTGCAGCTTGAGCACCTGGTCGCCGACCACGATCGTGTGCCCGGCGTTCACCCCCCCTTGGTAGCGGACCACCACATCGGCGGAGCGGCTCAGCAGATCGGTGATCTTCCCCTTTCCCTCGTCACCCCACTGCGCACCGATGACGACGACATTGGCCAAGGACACAGCGGCCCTGAGCCGCTTCTGAGCACCAAGGGGAGAGCCTCTCAGATCGGAGGCCCGTTCGTCAAAGCGCCCGGGTCCTCCGACCGATCAGGCGCCCCGCACCACCGTGGCCTCGGCCTTGGAGAGCTCCTTGCGGAGCCGGGTGCGCAGCGCCTCGGGAAGGGGCCGGTTGGCGTAGTTGGTGTAGTGGCCGGCCAGGGAGTTGAGGGCGGTCTGCATGGTGGTGAAGGAGCCGAGCCCGTTCACCTGACGCCGGGGCCGGTAAAGGGAGATGTACTCATTGATGAGAGCACGGGCCTCGGTCTCGGCCTCCGGCCGGGCCGGATCGTCCTGCTCCAGGGCGATGGTGGCCAGGAGGCTGTCGGCCACGCTGACGGTGTCCTCCACGTAGGAACCGCTCAGGCTGCCGGCGGCTGCCGGACCACCGACGGTGAGAACGAGGCTGAGGCCGATGGCCAGCAGCGAGGCGGCGGGACGGGAGAACCCGGGGCGGGATCCGGCCCGGGCCGACCAGCCTCGAGCGGCCCCCTGAACGGCCAGGACGACCCGGCGCACGGCCCGGAGAACGGTGGCGTGGATGGAGCTCCAGACGGCGGACATACCTCTCTCTTCCGTGGTACCGGGATCCTAGAAGCTGCCCCTGGAAGCGGGTCCGTGCCGCCGATCAGGTGTCATCGAGCCCGCGACGGCCCCGGACCACCCGGGGGAGCAGCACCGCCGCCAGATCCCCGGCCCCCAGCTCCTCAGCGTGGCCGCTGCTGCGCTCCACCAGCTCGACGCTGCCGCCGGCGGCGCCCCGTCCCACCACGACCCGCCAGGGAATCCCGATCAGGTCGGCGTCCTTGAACTTGACGCCGGCCCGCTCGGAGCGGTCATCGAGCAGCACGTCGAGGCCGGCCTGAGCCAGCTCGCCGTAGAGCCGCTCGGCCAGCTCCACCTGCAGCGGATCCTGGGCGCTGGCAATCACCACGATCACCTCGAACGGGGCGATCGCCACCGGCCAGCAGATGCCCTTCCCGTCGTGGTGCTGCTCCACCGCCGCCTGGGCCAGCCGGGACACCCCGATGCCGTAGCAGCCCATCCAGAGCGCCTCCTCCCGGCCCTGCTCGGTGGTGAAGCGGGCCTCGAAGGCCTCGGAATACTTGCGGCCCAGTTGAAAGATGTGGCCCACCTCGATGCCCCGGCTCGCCTCCAGCCGCTGGCCCGGATCGTGCAGGCATCGCTCACCGGGCTGGGCGGCGCGCACGTCCACCACCTCCGGCAGGGGCGTCAGCTCCCACCACGAGGCCCCCAGCAGGTGCCGGTCGGCGCGGTTGGCTCCGCAGACGAAGGCCTCCAGCTCGGCTGCGGTGGCATCGGCCAGCCTCAGGAAGCGGGGCTCCCAGCCCGTTGCCCCCTCCAGGAGGGTGTCCGGGAGGTGGGGGCCCAGGAAACCGAAGGGCCAGGGATCCAGTCCCTGGGCCTCGAGCTGGGTCGGTGTGATCGGTTCGAGCTCGAGCAGGGTCCCCGCCCCGGCTCCCCGCCGGGCCGTGACGGCATGGGCCAGCTTGAGGGGATTGAGCTGCTGATCGCCCCGCAGGCTGACCAGCACGGCCGTGGGCGGTCCCGCGGCGAAGCGGGCCAGCAGCAGCAGCACCTTGACGATCTGGCTGGGATGGAGCCCATGGGCGGCGCAGAGGTCCTCGATCGTGCTCTGGGCGGGGGTGTCGAGCTCCTGGACCCCACCGGCAGAGGGC
>CAYGQY010000161.1:0-4838 GCA_964352195.1 uncultured bacterium | reverse complement strand
GACCCGCCCGCCCCAGCGGCTGGTGGACATGGTGCTCCGGGCCTTCCCTGAACTGACCCCGGAGGCCGCCGCCGCCACCCTGTGACGGCGCCACGGCTGGAGATCCGCCTCGATCGCATCGCCCACAACGCCCGCAGCCTGGTGGAGCGCCTGGCGGCCCGGGGCGTCTCGATCACGGCAGTGACCAAGGCGACCCTCGGCTCGGCGCGGATCGCCACGCTGCTGGCCGCCGCCGGTGTCAGCGGGATCGGCGAGCCCCGCATCGAAACAATCGAAGCGCTGCGCCGCAGCGGTGTTGCTCTGCCGCTGACCCTGATCCGCTCACCGATGGTGAGCCAGGTGGCGCGGGTGGTGGCAGCGGCCGACATCAGCTTGAACACCGAGCCCGCCGTGCTGGCGGGCCTTTCGGCGGCGGCGATCAGCCAGGACCGCCGCCATGGCGTGCTGTTGATGGTGGAGCTGGGCGATCTGCGCGAGGGGGTCCTGCCGCGGCGACTGGAAGCAATCACGGCGGGGCTGCTGCAGTTGCCGGGACTCGATCTGGTGGGGCTCGGCACCAACCTGGGCTGCCAGAACGGGGTGGAGCCATCCCAGGCTTCGATGGCCGAACTCTCCAGCCTGGCCACGGCGCTGGAGCTGGCCTTCGGCATCGTGCTGCCGGTGGTTTCGGGCGGAAACTCCGCCAATCTGCCCTGGCTGCTGAACGCCGACGGGGCCCGGCGGAGCTCGGTGGGCCGGATCAACAATCTGCGCCTGGGCGAAGCGATTCTGCTGGGCCGCGAGCCCCTGAACCGCCGGCCGATCCGGGGCCTGCGCACCGATGCCTTCCGCCTGGTGGGGGAGGTGATCGAAGCGAACTGCAAGCCCACACTCCCCTGGGGAACCTGCCGGGAGGGCGCTTTCGGCCCGGTGACGCAGCGGCTCGATCGTGGTGAGCGCTGGCGGGCGCTGTCAGCCCGGTGGCACCCTCGGCCTGCAGGACGTGGATGCCACCGGGCTGACAGCGCCCGACGGCATGGAATTGCTGGGGGCCAGCAGCGACCACCTGGTGCTGGACACCGGCAGCGTGGCCGTGCCGGTGGGAACCGAAATCGGCTTCGCACTGAACTACAGCGCCCTGCTGCGGGCCATGACCTCCCCCTTCGTGGCCCGCACGCTGCTGGAGGGAGCCCCGCGGGGCGACCGGGCCTGCCCGGGCCTGGTCTGAGGCCACCGGAAGGGACGGGGAACGAAGCCGGAACCAGGACCGGCACCTCGCTCAGCCCGGGACCGTCGAGCCGAGCGCCAGCCCAGGACGCTCCCTGCTCCGCCGCCCCGCCAGGTCCCGACGGAGCCGCCGCAGGCGCGCACCGGTGCGCTCATGCTGGAGCGCCCAGAGGCAGGGGCAGAGAATCAAGGAGATTCCCAGCGTCAGCGGCACCAGGGCCAGCGAGAGCACCAGGCAGAGCCGCTCGGGCGCGTAGGCGATGGACTGACAATCCGCCAGCAGGCCAGCGGAGCGGGCGGCCTCAACGATTCTCTGCTCCTCGCACGTCAATCCTGCGGACATGATGCTGCTGAGAAAGTGAATTTCTAAACTGTCCAGTTAATCAGGAGGTTAAGCTTCAATCCCAAGGTATAAGCAACAGCCAGGGGTATGTGCTGCTCGCAACTTCATCAGCAGGCTGTGTTGATCACGACCACGACCTCAACGAGGCTGAGAAGACGGCGGCGGCTCAACAGCGCAGCTTGGCATCGCCCTGTTGCGGCGTCTTTCGCTCGCGCCGATGTTCCTGTCGAGCCCGTCGAAGGTCGAGCCCGGTGATGCGATAGCCCAGCTGCCGGGCGGCCAGCACCAGATCCTCGGGGGACCGGCACCGTCTGAGCAGTTCGCCGAGATCAGCATCGGCTTCTGCGTCGGTGACCAGTCGCTCCAGATCATGCCTAGCCATCAGATCCGGGCCGGGGCATTCAGCCTGCCCGGAACGGCCGGTGGGCACCATCGGCGCCATCACCCACGCGAGTCGCCTGCGTCACACGGTGACTCAAGGCTGGCCAGATAGCGCTTGCGCTGGCCTGAGGCCCAGGGTTCATCGTGGCCGCCGATGGGGCCGCTCGCGTCGCCTGGCAGCGGGCAGGGCAGCCGGATCGCATCGGCCGCGAAGCCCTTACCACCGTCGTGAAGCGTGCTCATGGGTTGGACCCTACGAACCGTCCCCGGGGCCGCCTTGTGCGCTGCAACCCCCCCGCCGGTGCCACCAGACACTGGCGGGGGGCGCCAACCGGATCGATCCCAGGGCATTCCCTTCCATCCGGATGCCTGGGCGGGGAGCCCACCGCACGGTCGCCCGGGCCCGTCACGCCCGGTCCGGTTCGGGGGTTGAACCCGGCGCCATCATCCGCCGCTGGGGGAGCGGAATGATCAGCCGTGCAGGCTGTCGGCCCTCCTGCCGGTGGTCCCGGAGGAGGGGTTGTCCAGACGTTTCGGGGAGAAGGACTGGATCGGCCCACGCCGATGGGTGCATGCGTGGCACGACGCCATCTCCAGGGGCAGGCAGGGGGCTGATCCAGCGGGGCCTGGGGTGGATCGCTTCAGGCCTCTCCTCGCCCAGCCTTCGAATCGGGAGGAGTGCGCCTGCGACGCGCATCGGAAGACACGGGGCGCCAGCCCAGCACACCCTCGCGCTGATTCAGCCAGGACGGCGCCATGCTTGCTAACTTGCCTTCCAATCGGTTTCGGCGGGGACCAGCCGCCGGAGGCAAGGGGGAAAGACCGGTGTGAATCCGGCGCTGTCCCGCAACTGTGACGAAAGCCATGGCTTTCCTAGTCAGGATACCCGCCGATCTTGTCCACAGCACACCAATCTGCGAGGCACAGATGATCCGCTCCGCATTGTCATCCTGGCCTGGGATCGCTGGTCCCGGGAAGCCGTCCCGGCTAAGCGCGCCGGCGCCGGGAGCAGACCAGACCAGCACCGATCCGTGGCGCCTCCGGGGCCGTTTCCTCCGCAGCTAGGAGTCCCGCAGACCACGCGCCAGCCCAACCGCCCCGTCCACTCCGTTGGGGTGAATGGATTCCATCGCTCCGCTCACCCCCCCTGCGGAGCGCTGCTGACACGTTCTGGTCCGGTCCCGGCCTTCTCCGTTCAGCCCTTCAACGTCCCCCCGTATGACCGCCGACATCCGGCGGGCCGACTTCGTTCTGGCCCCCTACGTCCACAGCAGCGACGGGCGCGGTGCCCTCCAGATCCTCAACTCTGTCGGCCCCTATCTGCTCTCCTGGGCCCTGGCCCTTGAAGCCTCCCGGCGGGCCATCTGGGCACTGCCATTCCTCGTCGCTCTGTTGGTTCTCTTCTCCCTGAGATGCTTTTCCCTGATGCATGATTGCGGTCACCAGTCGCTCTTTCGGAGCCGCTGGCTGAACCGGATTGGCGGCTTCATCCTCGGGCTGGTCAACGCCGTGCCCCAACTGGCCTGGTCAACAGATCACGCGTTTCACCATCGCACCAATGGTGACTGGGAGCGCTACCGCGGCGTGGCCGACTTCCTCACAACGGAGGATTTCGCCCGGCTCGATTCTGGGAAGCAGTGGATGTACGTGCTGCTGCGCCATCCCCTGATGGCCTTTCCCGGCGGCTTCTACTACCTCGCCATCCAGCCCAGACTGGCTCTGCTGCAGGCGATCGCGGCGGCTTTTCGAGCCCGGGCCGTTCCCCGCACGGCCGAGTTTTGGGATCTGCTGCTCAACAATGTCTGCGTGATCGGTGGGCTGGTCCTGGCGGGCCACGCCCTGGGTTATGGATGGGTCCTGGGACTGTACGGACTGACGCTGACCTGTGCAGCGGCGATCTTCATCTGGATCTTCTTCGTGCAGCACATCTTCGTCGGGGCCTATGCCCATCCCAGCGAGGGCTGGAGCTCACTTCAGGGGGCCCTTGAAGGTACCAGTCACCTGGAGCTGCCGGCGGTGCTGCGCTGGTTCACCGCCGAGATCGGATATCACAACATCCACCATCTCTCCGAGCGGATCCCGAACTACCACCTCAGGGCCGCCCATCTGGCCAACGCGCACCTGTTGGCCGGAGTGCCGACCCTGCATCTGGGCGACCTGCCGGCCTGCTCTCGGTTTCTCCTCTGGGATCGGACCGCCCGTCGTCTGGTGCCCATCCCGGAGCAGGCCGATGCCGTTGTCTGAGCCGGCATCACCCTGCTCCAGCTCCTGGGAGCCCCGCTTCCTGGAGCAGAACGCTCTGCTGATCGGCCATGCCGCCTGGCAGGGCTACGGAAGCAACGGACCCGGGCTGCTGATCTGCGTGTTGCCCGAGCCGATCCCAACGGAATTCGACTGGCGGCACCGGAGCGTGACGTTCAGCCGGTGGTATATGCGGCGTGATCAGGTGGCGGCCCGGCTGCGGAGCCTCGGGCTGGGGCCCGGGGCGATCCGCCCCAGTCTGGCCGCCCTCGGCAGCTACGACCCTGCCCGGGAAGTGGTGGTGCTGCTGCGCGGCAACGGCTCCGACCTGATCGCCCTGTTGCGGAACCTCCACACGGCCCCACCGGCCTGTTTCGAGCAGGTGGAGCGGCGCTGGCTGGAGTTTGCCTGCGCCCTGCCGTCCTAGCTGCGACCGGACCGGCGCAACGGGTCGAGGACCAGGGCCTGCCCTCAGGGAGCCGGATGCTCCTCGCAGGGCATCCAGTACGTCCCCATCGGATGGGCCCCCTGACAGCCAAGTTCCCGGGCTTTGCGCAGCGCCTCCTCCCGGCTCGGGTAGGCGGTGAGATGGGCGCCCGAGCCCCCCCCCTGGTGCTGATGGGGCCGCTAGACGCAGGTGACGCGGCCGACGAGCGAGCTAGGGGAG
>CAYGQY010000160.1:0-4854 GCA_964352195.1 uncultured bacterium | reverse complement strand
CCCGGCCCTCCCCGCGGCGGATCGGACCCTCGGCGCCGAGGCGCCCCAGGGCTGTGATGGCCAGCACCCGCTGCCCGCCGCCGCTGCAGTCCCCACCCAGCAGCACCCCACCATGGGCCCGCAGGGCCTCGCCCAGGCCCGTGTAGACCCCCTCCACCCAGCTCCAGGGCGTGCTGGCAGGGGCCACCAGGGCCACCGTCAGGCCCACCACCTCCCGGCATCCCATCGCCGCCAGGTCCGAGAGATTGGCGGCGGCGGCCCGCCAGCCCACGTCCGCCGCCGCCATCGTCGCCTCGCTGAAGTGGATGCCCTCCACCAGGGCATCACTGGTGACGACGAGCACGCCCCCGGCCCGTTCGCTCAGCAGGGCCGCATCGTCCTCGAACTGGGCCGCGGGAGCATGGGTCCCCAGCCGTTCGATCAGACCCCACTCCCCCAGGTCCGCCAGGCTGGGGGATCGGGACGGGATCGACCAGCCGGGTTCAGCCATGGGGGCGCAGGTGTTCCGCTCCCTCCAGAACGGTCGCCGAAACGATGCCGTCGTCGGCGGTGAGTTCCTCCAGCACATCGAAACCGTCCACCACGTAGCCGAAGGCGGCATAGCGTCCGTCGATCAGATTCAGGCCGGCGGGGGTCAGTTCGGCCTCGAACAGGAACAGGAAGAACTGGGAGGAACCGTCATCGAGGGCCTGGTCGGAGTGGGCCCAGCCCAGGGTGCCCTTGGTGGCGAAGGGCAGGACCGGCGTGGCCTTGAACAGGCCCAGATCCTCGAAGGTCTGGTTGTAGAAGGGCTCGGATTCGCCCGGCACCATGATCTCCAGTGGCACGGTGCGCTCCCGGCCGGTGGCGGGGTCGACGAACCCCCCCTCCGGTCCGATGGGATCGCCCGTCTGGAGCACGTAGAAGTCCTCGGCGCGAATGAAGGGCAGGCCGTCGTAGAAGCCGCGCTGCACCAGGTCCACGAAGGCCCCGGCGGTGAGGGGCGCGTTGTAGCCGTCCACCACGGCGGTCAGGTCCCCTTTGGTGGTGCGGAGCCGGATGGTGGCTCGCCCGAGCAGCCGCGGCAAAGCGTCGAAGCGTTCGGGTATCGCCACGGGGAAGGAACCCACCAGCAGGGCCTCGGCCTGGCCGATCGTGCTGAGGGCGGCCCGTCGTGCAGAGAGGAAGCTCCCGCGATCCTGGCTCTCCGCCGCGGCGGCCACCGCCTGGAGCTCCGTCTCCAGGCGATCCAGCAGGGTTTGGACCGGGTCCTGGTCCGCAGCGTCGAAGCTGGCGAGCAGGGCGGCGCGACGGGCGCTCAGGCTGGACTGGGCCCGGCGCACCCGACCGCTGAGCGCAGTCCAGCGCTTGGCCCGCAGATCCCCGCTGGTGTCCTCCAGGCGGTGCTGCAGGGTCTGCAGATCGGGTTGCTCGATCGGCAGGGCATCGCGCAACAGGGTGGCCGGGTCGGTCACGGCATTGCCGGGGGGCAGGGCGGCGGCCGCAGCTCCGGGCCCGGCCATGCCGGCCGCGGCGATCAGGACGAGAGACAGCAGGACCGCCAGCAGGGGGCTGGGGGACGGCCGGAACCGCCTGCTCAACAGGCTGCTGTGCATGGCTCACCCTGCCGTTCTCCGGACTTTGGCACAGCTCCCCGGCCAGGGCCGGGGAGGGGAGAGGGGTTCAGGGGCCAGCCGTACAATCCCGCTCACCCGTTCACCCGGAATGATCTCCAGCAACGACTTCCGAACCGGTACCACCATCGAGCTCGATGGACAGGTCTGGAGGGTCGTCGAATTTCTGCATGTGAAGCCGGGCAAGGGCTCTGCCTTCGTGCGCACCAAGCTCAAGGCGGTCCAGAGCGGCAACGTGGTGGAGAAGACATTCCGAGCGGGCGAAACCGTGGCCCAGGCGCAGCTGGAGAAATCGACGCTGCAACACACCTACATGGAGGCCGATGAGTACGTCTTCATGGACATGGCCAGCTACGAGGAGACCCGCCTGAGCGCCAAGCAGATCGGCGACGGCCGCAAGTACCTCAAGGAGGGGATGGAGGTGAATGTGGTGTCCTGGAACGGCTCGCCCCTGGAGGTGGAGCTGCCCAATTCCGTCGTCCTCGAGGTCACCCAGACCGATCCCGGGGTGAAGGGGGACACCGCTACCGGGGGCACCAAGCCGGCCATTGTCGAGACGGGTGCCCAGGTGATGGTTCCCCTGTTCATCACCATCGGCGAGAAGATCAAGATCGATACCCGCAGCGACAGCTACCTCGGTCGGGAGTCCTGAACCACCATGCAGCTCGACAACGACCAATTGCATCAGCTGCTCGCCCTCCTCGAGCAGAGCGACATCCAGGAGCTCAAGCTCGAAGGGGATGACTTCCGGCTCGAGGTGCGGCGCAACCTGCCGGCCCCGGTTCCGCCGGCTCCCCTGCCGCCGGCGTCCGCCGGCCGCATGGCCGGCACGATGGCCCCGGGGCCGCCGGGACGGGGCCCGGCGGGGGCCGGGGGCGAGCCGTCCGCCCCGCCCCAGGCCCCCGCCGCCGTGCGAGCCGATCTGGTCGACGTCACCGCTCCGATGGTGGGCACCTTCTATCGCGCCGCCTCCCCGGGGGATCAACCCTTCGTGGAGATCGGCAGCCGCATCGGCATCGGTCAACCCGTCTGCATCCTTGAGGCGATGAAGCTGATGAACGAACTCGAGGCCGAGGTGAGCGGCGAGGTGATCGAGATCCTGGTGGAGAACGGGACGCCGGTTGAATTCGGCCAGGTGTTGCTGCGGGTCAAGCCCCTTTGAGCCAGCCGGCGTGCGGGGCCGGGGCCCGGTGCCGCCGTCAGCCCAGCTCCCGGGCCGTTTCCAGGGCGGCCACCATGCTGTGGGGCCGTGCCGTTCCCCGTCCGGCGATGTCGAAGCCGGTGCCGTGATCCGGGGAGGTGCGCAGGAACGGCAGTCCCAGCGTCGTGTTCACCGCCGCGTCGAAGGCCAGCAGCTTCACCGGGATCAGTCCCTGGTCGTGATACAGCGCCAGGTAGCCATCGGAGCCGGGGGACTCCCCCCGCCAGGCGGCGGCGGCCTCCAGCCAGCAGATGTCGGGGGGCTGGGGGCCGATCAGTTCAATGCCGGGATGGCGCTCGCGCCAGCTCTCCAGCAGCGGGATCAGCCAGTCCTGTTCCTCCCGGCCGAGCTGCCCCGCCTCGCCGGCGTGGGGATTGAGCCCGGCCACCACCAGCCTGGGTCGCTCGCGGAAGCGGCGGCAGAAGGTCAGCAGGGTGTCCAGCTGCCGCCCCACCAGCTCCGGGGTCAGCGCCGCGGCCACCGCCCCCAGCGGGATGTGGGTCGTGGCCAGCAGGGTGTTCAGGCGCCAGCCTTCCGCGGGTGCCCGGGCCGTGAACAGCATCGAGGCCTGGGCACCGCCGCACAGTTCCCCCAGGCGCTCCGTCTGGCCGGGGTAGGGATGACCGGCGGCCCGCCAGGCGTGCTTGGCGATCGGAGCCGTGGTCAGGGCCTGACAGCGACCTGAGCGCACCAACTCCACCGCCGCCGTCAGCCAGGCGAAGCTGGCGGCGCCGCTGGCGGCCGTGCCCCGCCCGGGTTCCGGATCCTCATCCATCGGGAGGTCCACGATCGGATGGTGACGCGGATCGGCCAGGGGCTGGGCGCTGTGCTCACGGAGCTCCAGGTAGCTGCGCACCAGCCAGCGCCGGCAGCCCACCAACACCACCTCCGTCCCCGTCCCCTCCAGGACGGCCAGGGCCTTGAGGCTCACCTCCAGGCCGATCCCGGCCGGATCCCCCAGCGAGAGGGCGATCCGGTGCTGACTAGCCTCCCTTCGCGTGGCCTCGCTGTTCATGATTCGCTGGTTGCTGCTCGGTGGTCTGATGTTCGGCCTCGGCACGGGCCTTCAGCGGGGCTGGGTGGTGATCGACTGGTGCCGGTTCATGGCCGAGGTCCAGCTGCCCACCCTCAACAATTTGCAGCCGGCGGCCCCTCCGGTGTGCCCGCCGCCGGTGCAGCCGGGGGCTCGATGAGCCCCCAGCTGGCCGCCTCCCGTTCCTCCTCCAGAGATGCCCGATAGCCCTCCCGGAAGCTCGGGTAGCGCAGGGCATAGCCGAGATCCTCGCGCAGCCGTCGGTTGCTGGTGCGGCGGTTCTCGCTCCAGAAACTACGGGCCATCGGGCTGAGGTCGGCGGCGATCCGCTCGAAGCGTTCCACCTCCGGCAGCTTGCAGCCGAGCAGGTGGGCGGCAAAGCCGAGGGTCTCGCTGGAGGGGCAGGGGACATCGTCCGCCAGGTTGACCAAGGCCGGGCGCTGCGCCACCGGCAGGGCGAGGCAGTGCAGCAGGGCACCCACGATGTCGTCGACATGGACGCGGCTGAACACCTGGCCGGGTTTGTGGATCAACCGGCTCCGCCCCGTCAGCAGGCTCTGGAAGGGGCAGCGATCCGGGCCGTAGATCGCCGGGAGACGGAAGAGCTGCACCGGAAGGCCACTGGACAGCCAGGCGTTCTCGCAGGCCAACCGGGCCTGGCTGCGCGCCAGGGAGGGGGCCGGTGGGTCAGTCTCCGCGACCCAGTCGCCGCCGCTGTCGCCGTAGACCCCGGTGGTGGAGAGGTAGCCGAGCCAGCGCAGGGGAAGCTGGCGCAGAAGCGGTCCGAGGGCCGCCAGGCTGGGGTCACGCCCATCCGCCCCGGGTGGGATGGTGACCAGCACGTGGGTGGTGCCGGCCAGGGCGGCCGCGTCCGGTCGCCGATCCTGGCCTGGATCGAAGCGGATCCAGTTCTGCCGGGGGGGGGCTTCCAGGCGGGCATCGGATGCGGAGGGCGGGGCACCGCTGCGGCTGGTGAGCCCCACGTTCCACCCCTCTGCGGCCAGGGC
>CAYGQY010000159.1:0-4884 GCA_964352195.1 uncultured bacterium | reverse complement strand
TGTCGTCCTCCTGGGTGGGGCCGCAGGTGGGATGCACCAGCACCACCCCCCCCTCACTGACGTTGGTGGCATGCAGGGCCCGGGTGAACAGTTCGTAGTGGGCCCGGTGAATCGGGTTGCGGCACTGGAAGGCGACCACGTCCTCCCCCACGGGCAGGCTGGCGCGCACCTGGGCCGGAGTGCGGCAGGGGAAGACCCGGCTGGGCAGCTCCAGCCCCTGCAGCGATCCGCCCAGGTAGATGGGCCCCCGCTCGGTGGCGATCATCCTCACCGCCGGGTGCTCCAGGGAGGTGGTGCCGTAACAGCCGGCCGCCTCCTTCACTTTGTCGGGTTCCCAGCGGCTCTCCACGGTGAGCACCGCCAGCTCCTGGCCGCGATAGGTGAGCAACAGCCGTTCGCCGACGGCGATGCTCTCCTGGTCGGTATCGAAAACGATCGGCAGGCCGAACAGCAACCCCGAGGTGGTGCGGTGGCCCGCCACCACCGCTTCGTAGTCCTCCCGGTGCATGAATCCGAGCAGGGGGGAGAAGCCCCCCACCATCAGCAGCTCCACGTCGCAGGCGTTGCGATCGGAGCACTCCACCACCCGGTTGACCCCGGCCCGGACGGCGGCCACCTCCTCGGCCGGAACCATCAGATCCACCAGGCTGCCGCCATGGGCAGGAATCAGACCGGTGGAGGATCGTCCGGAAGTGGTGGTGGCGGAGGTCATGGCACCCGGCAGGAAGTGCACCGATTCTTCCAGACCAGGAGGACGGGCAGGGTGACGCCCATGGCAGCGGGAGCTCGGGGCCCGCGGGCGGAACCATGAAAAAGGGGCCCCGTCGGGCCCCTGGAGGGTGGGGACCGGTGGAGCGGGCCGGGGTTCAGACCTGCTCGAGCCGGCCGTAGAGCTGACCGGTGACCTTGACGTCGACGGCCGTCTTGGAGCCCATGTCGGTGTCGGAGGGCTGCACGGCGGTGAAGACCCCGGCGAATTCGCCGCTGGCCGCATCGACCTTGGTGATCGAGAGCTCCATCGTGCCGGTGCCATCGATGTACCGCTTGACGGTTTCCCGCTCCAGCTTCTCGTCGTCGCCGGCCGGCACGAGGCCGACGGCGCTGCTGTAGCCGCTGGTGAGGCCCCGGCCCTTGGGATCGAGGAAGTTGCTGGTGCGGTAGCTGGGGGCCCGGTAGGGACCGGTGAAGTCGGTGCTGGTGCTGATGGCGGCGCCATCGGCGGTGGCCACGAGTTCCTTACTGGAGAAGGTGAAGGTCACCTCCTCACCACCGGGCAGGAGAACGGTGATCGGTTGGAAATCGATCCCACCCAGTTCCTTGAAGGTGAGGGTGTCGTTCGAAACGGCCAGATCGCCATAGACCTGATCGAGGCTGGAGGTGAACCGGGTGAGGATCTTGCCCGCCACAAATTTGGCTTCCTGCCGCTTGTTGGCCGGTTCACCCTTCACGAAGACCTCGCTGGGATGCAGGCAGATGTCCCGCAGCTGATAGCGACCGGAAGAGTCGAGCGCGATCGAGCCACGGGCCGAATCGGGGAGGGTGGGGCAGTCGTTGGCCTTGCCGGTGTTGACGATGTCGTCGTAGGTGACGTTGGAGCGTTCAACGGCCGTCGCGCCGCCGCTGCAAGCCGTGACCAGGGTGAGACAGAGCGCCAGCGCAAGAGCCAGCAGGGGTCGGAAACGCATGGGGAGAAGCCGCACAGACAGGGTGAAACCTTGGTGGGGGTGCGCCAGGCGGGATCCTACAGAGGAAGATCGGAGCCCTTCGAAGCCTGTAGCGGCTCTCAACAACCGGCCGGCATGAGCTCCAGCAGGGCGTCGAGCAGCCGGTGGGAGAGGGCCAGCTTTGAGGTGGGAGCCAGCTGGATGGTGCGGTCGCCAGGACCGAGCAACCAGCCCTCGTTGGCCGCCGCGCCGAAGCCCGTACCGGCCCGATCAATCGGATTGGCGAACAACAGATCGCAGCCTTTGCGGGCGAACTTGGCCCGGGCCTGGCCGAGCAGGTCGCCACTCTGGGCGGCGAATCCCAGGATCCGCTGCCCCGGGGGACGCCGCGCCACCAGGCCGGCCAGCAGATCCGGCACCTCCTCCCAGCCAGCCTCGAGCCCGGCGGCCAGCTGGGCCTTGTCGAGCTTGCCGGGTGCGGGTGCGACCCGGCGATGGTCGGCCACCGCCGCCGCCATGGCCAGGGCATCCGCCTGGCCCTGGAGCCCCAGCACGGTGCGCTCCAGCTCGGCGGCCGTCTCGATGGGATGGCAGCTCAGGCCCTCCAGCAGGGCTGGATCCAGCTCCAGGGGCCCATGCACCAGGTCCACCGAGGCTCCCCGGAAGCGGGCCGCCTGGGCGAGGAGCACCCCCATGCGCCCCGTGCTGCGATTGGTGAGGCAGCGGGCCGGATCGAGCGGCTCCCGGGTGGGGCCGGCCGTGACCAGCAGGCGGCGGCCCCGCCAGTCGCGCCGGGCTCCTTGGACCCGCAGCGACTCCAGGCCCAGCAACAGCAGCTGGGGATCGACCATGCGCCCATCCCCCCGCCGGTCGCAGGCCAGCAGGCCGGCCACCGGCGGGAGCGGCAGCACGCTCCGGTGGCCCTGGAGGATCTCCCAGTTGGCCTGAACCCCCGGGGCGTTCCACATCGTGGTGTTCATGGCGGCCGCCGCCAGCACCGGCGCCTCCGCCGCCAGCAGCGTGCTGGCCAGCAGGGAATCGCCCAGGCCGTGCACCCAGCGCGCCAGCGTTGTGGCGCTCAGGGGAGCGAGTAGCACCAGATCGGCCCACTCAGCCAGTTCGATGTGGAGCGGTCGCGGCGCCTGGTGGCTCCACTGGTCCTCCTCGAGCAGGCAGGGGTGGCGGCTGAGTGAGGCAAGGGCCACCGGGCTCACCAGGCGGGCGGCACTGGGGGTGAGCAGACAGCGCACCAGGGCCCCGCGCTGGACGAGGGCACTGACCAGCAGCGGCAGCTTGACCGCGGCGATGCTGCCGCTGATGCCGACGAGCACCCGCCGGCCCCTGAGGGGATCGGCGGGGGGATCGGCGGGCCCTGCCGCAGCGGCCGCTGGGTCGGCCGGTCCCGGCTCACTCCTCATCGAAGGGTTCCTGGTCCACCAGATGCACGTAGGGACGCGCCAGGTCAGGGCGATGGATCGCCAGGGCCCGCATCAGATGCCAGTCCTGCAGCCCAGCGAAGGGAGAGGGATAGTCGTCCTCATCGAGACGCCGGGCCAGCTCGGCGATGGCCTCCTCATCGAAGGCCTCCAGCCGTTCCGGCGTGATCGGGGAGCCCCCAGAGCCGGCCGGTGAAGACGGGGAAGCGGCGTTGAACTCGGCCAAGGGGGGAGAGGCACGGACCAGGTTCATTCCATCGCATCCGCGCCGATTCGGCGGTGATAAGTTGCCAGCACGGGGGAATTAGCTCAGCTGGTAGAGCGCTGCGATCGCACCGCAGAGGTCAGGGGTTCGAGTCCCCTATTCTCCATCCAGGTGGCAACGACCCAGCCCTTCTGCCCCGAACCGATTCACCGGAACGAACCCTGACCGACGGAAACGGCCGGCCGTACGGTAAAAGGGAGGGCTTGCAGCACCCACGCCCGTCCATGTCGCAATCCAAGCGGGAACAGGTGGTGAGCCACCTTCGCTACATCCGCCAGGAACTTCGGGAAATGCACCAGGGGGTCATGGAGGACGGGTTACTGCCGGAAGCCGGAGAGGTGCGTGGGGTGATGGCTCAAATGGAGGCCCTGCTGGAGCTGCTGGAGGGCAAGGGATCGCGCAAGAACAAGGACAGCGATGGCTGAGGCCCGGGCGCTCTTGACAAAGCCGGCCGCCGGTGCGGCTTGCGCCCCCGCAGCTGAGGAGCTTGTCTGGCGCCGTCCCCATCCTCCCGACCCGGGTCCATCCCGGGTTTTTTATTGGAATCCCCTATGGATGGCGTCAGGGGGCTGCGCCCACTCCAGAAATGGTGTAGACAGAGCACTGGCAGGCGTCCGGGTCGGGTGATGGGGATCGCCAGTCCGCCCACCTGCCTCCCCCTTTCCTTCAGCCCCCTGCGGTGACACGCCTGCAGCAGACGCGGTTGCATCGCCAGGTGGGCCTGGCCGGCCTCAGGCTCCAGGACTGGGCCTACAACCCCTGGCGGCGGTTCTCGCTGCAGTTGATCGCCCTCTTCCTCGCCTACTTCATCGGCAGTGCCGTGGCGATGATCACGGGAGCCCTCGCCTTTCTGGACCCCCTGGCCGCCCTGGTCTGCATCCTGCCAATGGAAGTGTCGATCCGCACCCGCCGGCACCTGCTCCAGCGCCAGGGGGATCGCCTCTGGCTCCAGCTCATCGATGCCAGCCGGGTGGGCCTGCTCTATGGCCTCCTGCAGGAAGGCTTCAAGCTGCTCTGAGCCCGTTCAGCCGGGCGTGGTCTCTGCGGCCACCAGCAGATAGAGCAGGGCCATCCGGACGGGAATGCCGTTGCGCACCTGCTCCTCCACCAGGCTGTGGGCGGGATCGTCAAGCAGGGCACCGCTGAGCTCCACACCGCGGTTGACCGGACCGGGGTGGAGTACCGGCACGGAGGAGCCGCAGAGCGCCAGGCGGGCGTGGCTGAGGCCGAAGCGGCGGTGGTAGCTGTCGAGGCTGGTGAGCAGGTGCTGGTGCATGCGCTCCCGCTGCAGGCGCAGGGTCATCACGGCATCGGCGCCCGGCAGGGCCTCCTCCAGCCGTCGTTCGATCCGGATCGAGCCGCGCTGGGGCACTGGATCGGTGCCCTGACCCGGGGGCGGCGCCGCCACGAAGGCGGCGAAACTGTCGGGCAGCAGGGTGGGCGGTCCGCAGAGCACCACATCGGCGCCGCAGGCGGTGAGGGCCCAGAGGTTGGAGCGGGCCACCCGGGAATGGAGCAC
>CAYGQY010000158.1:0-4906 GCA_964352195.1 uncultured bacterium | reverse complement strand
GCCAGTCCTTCGTGGCTGAGGCGGTGCGCCGGGCCGGGCCCGCCGTGGTCACGATCGACACGGAACGCACGGTGATCCGCCCCGGCTCCGGAGGGTTGCCCCCGGGGATGCTCTCCGATCCCTTCTTCCGTCAGTTCTTCGGATTCCCCCAGGGCCAGCCCCCGTCCCAGCGCACCGAGCGGGGCCAGGGCAGCGGTGTGATCTTCCAGTCCGATGGCCTGATCCTCACCAACGCCCATGTGGTGGAGAAAAGCGATCGTGTCTTCGTGGGCCTCAAGGACGGGCGGCGCGCCGAAGCGAAGGTGGTCGGGCTGGACAGCGTCACCGATCTCGCCCTGGTGCAATTGCTTGAGCCGGGTCCATGGCCGGTGGTGGTCCTGGGGGATTCCGATGCTCTCCAGGTGGGGGACTGGGCGATCGCGGTGGGCAATCCCTTCGGCCTCGACAACACCGTCACGATGGGGATCATCAGCAATCTCAACCGCAACGTGAGCAAGCTGGGTATCACCGACAAGCGGCTGGATCTGATTCAGACCGACGCCGCCATCAATCCCGGTAACTCCGGCGGACCCCTGCTTAACGCCGATGGGGAGGTGGTAGGCATCAACACCCTGGTGCGCTCCGGCCCGGGGGCGGGGCTGGGCTTTGCGATCCCGATCAACCGGGCCCGCAGCATCGCCAGCCAGCTGATGGCCAACGGCCGGGTGAGTCACCCAATGATCGGGGTGGGCCTTGACAATCTGCCCCAGCAGCAGATCCAGTCGGGTCGGGAGGGGGCCCTGGTGCGGTCGGTGCTGCCCGGTGGGCCGGCTTCCCAGGCCGGGTTACGGCAGGGCGATGTGATCATCGCCGTCGGGGGCAAACCGGTGAAGGGTCCCGCTCAGATGGTTTCCGCGGTGGAGGCCAATGGGGTCGGTCGCCCGATGACGGTCCAGATTCTCCGTGGCGGAGCCACCCTGCAGCTTCAGGTGGTTCCCACCGTGATGCAGTCACGGGGGATGGCGGCGGGACGGTGAGTGATCCGGGGAAGACAACGGTCCGGCCCCCTTCCGGAACGGAGTCCCGCAAGGGGGCGACGGGCAGCTCAGAGCACGTCCGGATCCACGGCCGGCCGGCGGGGAGCGTTTGAAGTGGAGGGCTCGGAAGGACTCCAGCCGGCCGGTTTCTCGGTGGCGCCGAAGCGGCTCGGCGTGCCGAGCTGCTGGCGCATCATCCACTCGGTGGCGGCCTTTTGGGCCTGCCAGGCCTGCAGCAACTGCTTGGCGAGACCGCGCAACGACTGGGGGTCCCCCGTGGAGTCGATCACGCGGCACATGCGCTCCAGCTCAAATTGCTGGCCGAGGCTGAGGGCGAGCGGTTCAGACATTGCGGGCATCGCGACGGGGCAGTGAAGCCACGCCAATGCTACGAAGTGTTTCGGCTGCTCGCGTAGCGACAGGTACAGAGTTAAGGAATTCTCGTCAGCGTCTGGCCACATGCCCCGGCTCAAGCCGGGGCGTTCGCGTCTCCCCAGGCAGCGGCGGGTTCAGTGGTGCTCTCGAAGGGTCTCCACGCAGTGGGTGATGCACTCCCCGTCATCGAGGGAGCAGGTGGTGATGCACTCGAAGTAGCTCTCCACGGAGTCCCAGCCCTGCTCCTGGTGCTGGGTGACGTCGGATCCGACGGGGGGATCGGATGAGGCGTTCTGGCCTGAGAGCGGAACCGTTCCGTGGCCGATCGAAGCGTTCATGGGCCCGACTGCTAGGTGTATGCAGTCAGGATATGCAGATCATTTCGGGCAGTCCAGAGAAATGAGTGTTCCTGCTTACTGCACTGTGAAGTTGTTTGTGTTTAGCCCATCTTGACCCGGTGGCGGAGCCGCTCGGGCCTCAGTCCGCGGGCTGAGGGTCCCCTCCGCCCGGACGCTGACGCCGGGAACCGGCTTTCGTCTTCTGCTTCGCACGACTGGCGGCCAGCCTGGCCAACCGGGACCGCTCCGCCTCTGCCCGGGACCGCTCGTCGTCCTCCTCCTGTTTCTTCTCCAAGTAGTAGCTGTAGTCGCCCCGGTAGAGCACCAGCTGGCCATCGCGGATCTCCACGATGCGATTCGCCACCCGGCTGATGAAGTAGCGGTCGTGCGAGACGATCAGCACGGCTCCGTCGTACTGCCTCAGGGCCTCCTCCAGCATCTGCTTGGCCGGGATATCCAGATGGTTGGTGGGTTCATCCAGCACCAGCAGATTGCATGGGGAGAGCAGCATCAGCGCCAGGGCCAGACGGGCCTTCTCGCCTCCGCTCAACTGGCCCACGGGCTGGAAGACCGTGTCATTGCTGAACCCGAAGCTGCCTAGCAGGGAACGCACCTGGGTCTGGGTCCAGTCCGGCACGGCCGCGAACAGGGTGTCGATCACGCTGGCGTCGAGGTCGAGCGCTTCGGCCTGGTTCTGCTCAAAGTAGCCGGCCACCACATTGTGCTCGCCCAGACGGGACTCCCCCTCATCGGGCTGCTCCAGGCCCATCACCAGGCGGAGCAGGGTGGATTTACCGGCCCCGTTGGGCCCCACGAACGCGATGCGGTCGCCGCGTTCCACCTCCAGATCGGCGCCCAGGAAGAGGAGCGTCTCCCCGTAGCTGTGGCACAGATCGCGGATCAGGGCGACCCGTCGACCGGAGCGTGGAGCGGAAGGGAAGCGGAAGCGGGGACCGTCCAGGCTTTCCAGCGGCGCCTCGATCCGCTCCACCTTCTCGAGCAGCTTCTCGCGGCTCTTGGCCTGGGTGCTGCGGGTGGCGCTGGCGCGAAAGCGATCGATGTAGGCCTGCTGGCTGGCCAGGTCCTTCTGCTGACGCTCGAAGGCCGCCTGGCTGGCCTCCCGCTCCAGGGCCTTCTGCTCCAGATGCTGGCTGTAGTTGCCCAGGTAGGAACGGGAGACACCCCGCTCGGTCTCCACGATCTGATTGCAGACCCGATCGAGGAAGGCCCGGTCATGACTGACCACCACGATCGGAATGGACTGCTCCACCAGATAGCCCTCCAACCACTGGATCGCTTCCACGTCGAGATGATTGGTCGGCTCGTCGAGCAAGAGCAGATCGGGGTCCTGCAGGAGAATCTTGCCCAGGGCGATCCGCATCTGCCAGCCTCCGGAATAGGCCCCCACAGGTTGATCGGCGCCCTCGGAGCTGAAGCCGATTGTGGGCAGGAGCTTGTCGATGCGGGCTTCGAGTTCGTAGCCGTGCAGCGCCTCGAATCGGCCCTGCAGCAGACCGAGCTCGTGGATCAGGGTGTCGAGATGCTCGGGATCCGCCGTGGCCCGATCCCCCGCCATCTCCTGCTCGACCCGGTGCTGGGCCATCAACACGTCGGCGGCCTCCCCGAAGGCCTGAAAGAGTTCCTCCCGCACCGAGCGGGCCGGGTCCACGTCGAATTCCTGGCGCAGGTAAGCGATCTTCGGATCCCCCTGGCGCACCACCTGGCCGCTAGTGGGCTCCTCCAGACCGGCGATCAGCCGCAGCTGGGTCGACTTGCCGGCGCCATTGACGCCCACCAGTCCGATGCGGTCCCCCGCCTTCACCTCCCAGGTGACGTCCCGCAGCACCTGGGCGGCGGGATAGATCATGGAGACGCGTTCCAGACGGAGCACAGCGGACGAACGGGGCGCGGATGACCGTCATCATCCCTGGCCGTCCAGCGTCATGCGCTCTGGGCAGACTGGGGGAATCCCCCCGGGGCCCGGCATGGTCAAACGTCTGGAGCAGGTGGCGGCCCTGGTGGTGGCGGCCGGTCTGGCGATCGTGAGCTACTGGCTCTTCTTCAGCTGGGCCCAGGGAGGGCGGGTGCCCCGGGCCGAGCCGCGTCAGCCGGCCGGTTCTCCCCCCACTCTGTCTGTGCCGGGGGCCGGCATTGAGGCCGCTCCGCCGGGGGAGCGGAAGCCGCTCCCCTAGAGGCCGCCCCGGGCCTTCACCAGCCACTGGTTGCTCTCGCCGTCATCCAGGAGAGCCAGATGCTCCTTCACGGCGGCTTCGCTGACGGGAAGATCCCAAGCCTCTCCGAGGGCCAAGATCCTGGCCAGGGTGCCCTTGGGATCCTGCAGCGCCTGACGGAACAGGGACTGGGTCAGATCCGGATCCTGGCGGATGCGCGTGTAGAGCTGGGCGGCTCGGGTGGAGACGTCGGGTGCGGAGCTGGGATCGGGGGAGAGATCAGCCATGGAAGCCGCCCATGGGCAACGTGCTTTGCCCCTGACCCTATGGGTCCGGGGCCGGAGCCGCCAGCCTTCGTTGGCTGTTGTTGGACTTTGGACGCCGGCCGGTCCTCAGGCTGCCAGGGACGGGTCGATGTCGTCCTGACCCGAGGCGGAGGCGTCCTCCATGCTGCGGGCATCCAGGCACAGCACCTTGCGGAGCTGGGCATAGTTGGCCGCCAGGGTCTGGCGCCCCTCCTGAATCGCGGTGTATTCGGCCCGCTGCAGCACGTGGTGGAGGTGGGTCAGCAAGTAGGTGCTGATCACCGCCGAGACCAGCACGTCGCTCTTGTCGGCGGTTTTCCGGGCAGAGGCCTGACGCGCCTGGGATCGTGCCGCCTTCGCCGGTTGACCGGCCGCAGGAGTGACCGCTGTCTTGGCCATGGGCGGATGGACGGTGCGGTTCCAGCATAGTGCTGGATACTATCCGTGACGACCTCTGTACACTTCTGCGTATCGCGTGTGCTCCGTGCGGCCGTGGCCACTCGTCAGACCTCCACGAGCGGCCGCGCGAAGTCTCCGCGGATTCAGGTGGTGCTCCCCGAGGACCTCTGCGCCCGTCTCACCGCCGTGGCCGAAGCCGAGTCGCGCACGGTCAGCAACATGGCCAAGGTGCTGATCCAGCAGGGCCTCGATCGCCTCGAGCGGCCACAGCTCGAGACCTCCCGCCTCGAGAACTCCCACCC
>CAYGQY010000157.1:0-4911 GCA_964352195.1 uncultured bacterium | reverse complement strand
CCGACAAACTCCTCAAATGAGCGCCTGTCGTTGACCTGGAATTCCAGCTCCTCATCGCTGAGGTTGAATAGCTGCTGCAGCACCAGCATCTTGAAGAGGATAAGCGGATCAATCCGCTTCCGGCCAGCATTGCTCTTGCGTTCATGGCTGTAACCCTGCTCCAGCAGTGGTCTGAAGGAATCCCAGGGAATCGTCTCGGATAGGGTCGCCAACGTAGGCTTCTTCTGCTGAAGCCTGTTGATGCGCTTCTCCTCATCCCAGAAGCCACGCTGTCCCATTCAGCTATGTTGAACTGAACCAATTCTATTGCATATTCCATAGGCTGTCAGGGAGCGGGGTAGATTCTTCAAGGTGCCCTCAATATCGTGGACGAATACAGCCGCCTGTGCATGGCCATTCGTGTCGGCAGACGCTGCAAAGCTGTCGATGTGTTCGACACCATTGAGGAACTTCTCAGGCAGTATCCAGCACCCACCCATCTACGGATGGACAATGGCCCTGAGTTCATCGCCCATGCACTGCAGGAGTGGTGTACAGGAAGTGGAACAGGCACGGCTTACATCCCCCCAGGATCACCCTGGGAGAATCCATTCGTGGAGTCGTTCAACAGCCGGTTCAGGGATGAATTCCTGAACATTGAGCTCTTTGCCTCATTACCTGAGGCAAAGGTGCTGGCAGAGCAGCACCGGATCGAGTACAATACGTAGAGACCGCATTCGGCGCTCCAGGGGCGTACGCCCCTGGAAGTCCTCCAGCAATGGAAAGCGGCTTGACTACCCCACCAGCTCTCATAGGAACTGGACCACTGATGGGGGTCACGTCACCTGGGTGAGCACGATCAGCAGCGAGGGGCAAGCCAACCTGGCACCGTTCAGCTTCTTGAATGCCGTGAGTGATCAGCCGGTGGTGCTGATGGTCTCGATAGGTGCACGGCGCGATCGGGAGAAGGACACCCTGCGGAACATCCAACAGACCCGCTGCTTGGCGGTGCATGTGGTGAATGACCGGCTCGTTGAGCAGATGAACATCACAGCCACCGACTACCCGCCTGGCACCAATGAATTCGAAGCCGCGGGCCTGACGGCTGTGCCAAGCAGCCGCATCGCGGCTCCACGCGTGCGGGATGCCGTCGCTTGCCTGGAATGTGAGCTGCTTGAGCTGATCCCCGTACCTGGCACGACGTTCACCATGGCACTGGGCCAAGTGGTGATGGTGCATGTGCAGGAGCGTTGCCTAGGTCCTTCGGGGGCCGCCTCTGCGGAAGCCCTTCGCCCCGTGGGCAAATTGGCCTTGAACGACTACACGCGCCTGGGGGAGGTGTTCGAGCTGCTGCGCCCCAGGCTGCTGGGTTGAAGGCAGCACGCAAGGCTGGTCAATAGCTGAGCGACGCGATTGTCGGCGAACACCGGATGGCTGTGGGGCCGCCGCTCCCAGTTCAATGAAATGGCTCCCATGACACCAGGAAGCCGCTGACCTGATCAGGCCACTGCGCCAGCGCCAGCAGCGGGCTTTGACCAGCGACAAGCGTCTGGATCGCAATCCTGAAGCTGGGCTTGCACCATCCCAGCTCCGATTAGAGCCATATTAGATCTCCTGGTTTGGCCCTTTCTGATCCTGTGGTCGCAGCCTCCGCCGTCATGACGATGAACGGGAGGGAGGCCCACTCGGGAGAGAATGAACCTCCAGGCGCTGCCCGGGGGGTGTTCCCAACCCCGGGGGCACCGATGACATTCAGGTATTACGCCAAGGAAGATCCCTGGCAAGACGATGAGGACGGCAACCACGGAAGGCCAGTCACCCTGGCCCGCATGGGTGACTGGCCCTGACACCGAAGGGATTTGGACTGCCGTCCGCGGGGCCTGGCAACCCTTCCCCGATCTCTGGGGCCGCCTGATCGGTGGCGACTGGTGGGACCGGATTCACGAGGAGCGGGCCCGCCGCTACTTCGACGCCGAAGCCTTTGATGGCGGCGAGATCCAGGAGCCCTTCCAGGACGCGGAGATGGAGCTGCTCTATGAGGCCTATGAGGCCCGCAAAGCGCGAGAAGAGGAGGCCAAAGCCAAACCATGAACCCCCAGCAGATGAAGCCGATGAAAAACAAACCCCCCACCCACAGCGAGCGCTACGACGAGGCCCTCCTCTGGGCCGCCCAGCTGCACCGCAATCAGACCCGCAAGGGCAAGCCCGTGCCCTACATCTCCCACCTGATCGCCGTGAGCGGCCTGGTCTGGGAAGACGGAGGAACGGAAGCTCAGGCGATTGCCGCTCTGCTGCACGACGCGATTGAAGACGCTGACCAGAGCCACGACTCGATCGCCGAGCGTTTCGGCGAAGAGGTGGCCGGCATCGTGCGCGACTGCACCGACACCGCCGAGGGACTGACCGGAGCAGCCAGGGAGTCCTGGCGAATTCGCAAGACCCGCTACGTGGCCTCGCTGGAGCACAAACCGCTCGATTCACTGCTGGTGACGGCAGCCGATAAGGCCCACAACGCCCGCGACATGGTGCTCGATGCCCGGCGCGACCCCAGCAGCTGGGAGCGGTTCAAGGCCGGCCTCGATGGCACCGCCTGGTACCTGCTGCGGATCCACCAGACCCTCAGCCACCGGCTGCCGGGCAGCCGCTCCAACGAAGTGCTGGGAGAAGCCGTGAAGGAGATCCTCAACGGTGAAGCCTACCGGCGGATCGTGCCCGACGGGATCGCTCCGGCGGTGTGGGCGGCGGGCTATCTGGAGCGACCGGAGACGCACCGGAGCAGGTCAGCCCATGACTGCTGAGGTCCCAACCTTCCACCCACGGCTGATCGACGGTCCCGACGCCGCGCCGGCCACTGTGCTGCTGGCCCATGGGGCCGGTGCACCGATGGACAGCCCATTTATGGCGGCAATCGCCAGCGGACTAGCGCAGCAGGGCTGGCGGGTGGTGCGCTTCGAGTTTCCATACATGGCCCGGCAGCGAATCCTGGGCCGACAACAGGGTCCCAACCGGATGCCGGTGCTGCAAGAGGCGTTCCGCCAGCAGGCGCGGCTTGAGCAGACGGAGCAGCCGGACCGGCCGCTGTTCATCGGCGGCAAGTCGATGGGCGGCCGGGTGGCCAGCCTGCTGGGGGATGAGTTGGCCACCAGCGATGGGGTGCGCGGCTGCATCTGTCTGGGCTATCCCTTCCACCCGCCCGGCAAGCCGCTGCAGCTGCGCACCGAGCACCTGGCCGCCTTGAACACACCCACCCTGATCCTGCAGGGCGAACGCGACACGTTCGGCCGCCGCGAGGAGGTGGAGGCCTACAGCCTCTCGCCGCAGGTGCAGCTGGGCTGGATCCCAAGCGGTGACCACAGCTTCAAGCCCACCAGCAGCTCCGGCCTCAGCGAAGCGGAGAACTGGGCCACGGCGGTGGCCTTGAGCGATCAGTTCCTGCGGCAGCTGCTCAACTGCTGAGCCCCTCTGCTTCCTTCGCCTACAGCCATCCCCGACCCTGGGCCAAGCGGACTGCTTCCTGGGCTGCCTCGATGCAGCGATGGGCACGGCGTTTGAGATCGTCCTGGCCCTGGGCCCGCAGCAGATAGTCCTCCATCGCTTCTGGTGTTTCGATCACGGCCAGAAGGCCTGTGGTTCGGGCGCCGATTGCAGGATCGACCAGCAGGCGGCTCACCAGGCCCAGCTCCCAGAGCTGCTGGGTGCTGCTGCCGGGATGCAGAAGCTGCTCACGCAGCATGGTCAGGCAGCTCTGCTTGAGCGCATCGAGCTGACCGGGCTTGAGACGACGGCTGTTGGGCAGACCTGCGGCAGACCCAGCTGGGATCGCTGCTGGCCGGGTGATTGGTTCCCCGCTGTGCTCGACGCTCCAGCTCAGACCGGTGCCAGGTAACCCCACCGTGGTGCGGGGGCCACCGGACCTGGCCACCGGGATGTTGAACGACGCCCCGCGGCCACCGACGGAGATCGAGCTGAGCCCACCCTTGGCGAAGTTGAAGCGCAAGGGGCCGAGACGGGTGGAGCGGCGGAAGCGGAAGCCCATGGTTCTGCGGTACGCCCTTCTGGCCAAATCACCAGGCTGCCTTCTGTCCTGGCTGGCGGCAAATTCATGCACCCAGCGCATCGAATTGGCAGCGATGCAGACTCCAGCCATGGCATCGCGCTGGCTGACCCTGCTGCTGGCCCTGGTGGTCGCCTTGCCGGCTGAGGGATCGGCCAAGACCGGGCAGGCGGAGGTGCTCTCCATCGGCGACGGCGACACGATCCGTGTGCGCCAGGCGGGCAGGGGCATCACGGTGCGATTGGCCTGTATCGATGCTCCAGAGACAGCCCAGAGCCCCTATGGCCAGCAGGCCCGCCGCTATCTGCAGCAGCGTTTGCCGATCGGCCGCGTCGTAGCGCTCGGCCTCAAGACCACGGATCGCTATGGCCGCCTGGTGGCTGAGGTGATCGCAGACATCAACATCGGTCTGGCGATGGTGGAAGACGGCCAGGCGTTCGCCTATCGCCGCTACCTGAGAGGCTGTGACGCCAAGGAGTATCTCGATGCCGAGTTCCGGGCCAACCGGCACCGCTACGGGGTCTGGCAGGTGGAGGGCGGCATCACCCGCCCCTGGGACTTCCGCCGGGGCCGCAGTGCCGCGGTGATCCCCGATGGCACCACCCCTGGCGGCCAGAGTTATCTCTGCAGGGAGATCGGCTCCTACGACCGTGCCCAGGAGCTGCTGCGGCAGGGACACACCTATCTCGACAGCAACGGCGATGGTGAAGCCTGTGAATCGTTGCGATGACTGGTTTTTAGGGGGTACGGGAACAGGTACTCCAGCAGACCCCCACAGACGCACAGAAGGCTTACTTTGAAGTTGAGGGGAGGCCCGGTAGCCAACCCGACCCTCACCCTCCAACAGAGTCCGGCCAGGGATCACCCGAGCCGGTGCG
>CAYGQY010000156.1:0-4918 GCA_964352195.1 uncultured bacterium | reverse complement strand
CCAGAAACGACTGGCGTTCGGCCTCACCACAGGCCAGCAGCCGCGGCAGGAGCTCCCGGCGAATGCGCTCGATCACGGCCGTGCCGACCGCTCCCAGCCCCGGGACCACTCCCGCCGCTTCCTCCACCAGCAGGGGGGGCAGCAGCGCCAACGCCTGCTCCTCCAGGAGCGCCACCCCGTCTCCGATCCGGCGCAGGCCACCCTGGGCCCTGGGGAAGGCGCGCTGCAGGATCGCTTGATCGGCCGGGTCGAGGGCCGCCTCCTCGGGATCGGACCAGGGATCGAGCCGAAGGCCAAGATCCTGGGCCAGGGCCTGGGTGAGGCCGGGACCGTCGGGCAGGGGGGGGCGCGCCAGGCAGAGCAGCAGTTCCAGCAGGGCATCGCCGGTGGGCAGGGAGCCGAAGCTGTGCAGGCCGGTGCGGATCTGGGCCTCCTTGAGTTCGCAGAGGTAGCCGTCGGCGGCCTCGAGGCGGCTGTCGAGATCCGCTCCCGCCCCCCCTGTCTCCCCCGGCAGCTCCATGGCCGAGAGCCGTTCGGCCAGCCGTTCGCGCAGGGGGGCCACCCGCTGGCTGCCCAGCTGGCGGGCCTCCCAGTACTCGTCGAGCAGGGCTTCCAGTTCCTGCTGGGCTCCATGCAGGCCGGCGCGCCCCAGGGGAGGGGTGAGGTGATCGAGGATCACGGCCTGGGAGCGGCGTTTCGCCTGGGAGCCTTCCCCCGGATCGTTGACGATGAACGGATAGAGGTGAGGCATCGGCCCGAGCGCCCACTCGGGAAAGCACTGCTCCGAGAGCCCCAGCCCCTTGCCGGGCAGCCATTCCAGATTGCCGTGCTTGCCGACATGAACCACCAGCTGACTCGCCGCCTCCGTGCGCAGCCAGAGGTACTGGGCCAGATAGGCATGGGTGGGGGGAAGGTCGGGACTGTGGTAGGTGAGGCTGGGATCACGGTCATAGCCACGTTCCGGCTGGATCAGCACCAGCACCGCGCCGAAACGCAGGCCCCGGATCGGGAACGCCGGACCGGCTGGGGTGGTCTCCAGCCCGGCATCGCCGGCCGGTGGACCCCAGCGGGCCTCCAGGAGTGCTCGACCGGCCTCGGGCAGGGCCTCATACCACACCTGATAGGCCTCCAGGGGCAGATGGGCCAGGGGGGGGCGATGGCCGCTCTCGGGATCGTTGCTGCGGCCCTCCAGCAGATGCCGGATGAGCGCCTGACCGTCCCGGGGGCGCTCCTGGGGGAGGTCGTAGCCAGCCTCGGCCAGCCAGTTGAGCATCGCGGCGGTGCTGGCCGGGGTGTCGAGGCCCACGCCGTTGGCCACCCGACTGTTGCGGGTGGGGTAGTTGGCGAGGATCAGGGCGATCCGTCGCCGCTGGGGCGGTGTCTGGCGCAGCTCCACCCAGGCCCGCGTCAGGCGGGCGATCCAGGCCAGCCGTTCGGGATCGGGCCGGTGGTGGTGGAGCGCGGTGGCGAGGCGCTCATCCGCCCCCTGCATCTCTTTGAAGGCCCCCACCCGGGTGGTGATCCGACCGTCCAGCTCGGGAAGAGCCACCTGCAGGCTGAGGTCGAGCGGTCCCAGACCGATGCTGCTGGTCTGCCAGCGGTCGCGGCTGGAGCCGCTGCAGAGCAGCTGCAGCACGGGCACGTTCAGGGCCTGCCAGAGGGGAGCCCCCAGGCCGGCCTCCTCGAACTGCACCGAGGCGAAGGAGGTGGTGCAGAGCACCGCAGCCACGCCCTCACGGCCCAGCAGATCGGCCACCCCCCGCTGCACCCCCTGCTCCCGCAGGCCACTCACCCAGAGTGCCCTCGGGCAGAGACCCTGCTGCCGCAGGGCGCGGAGGGTGGCGGTAGCGAGCTCGGTGTCACCGGCCTGCAACAGAGCCCGGTACAGCACCACCCCCACCCGTGGGCCGGGCTCGGTCCGCCAGTCGTGGGGGGCCGGATCGGGCAGGGGTTCCGCCCGGGGGAGCCCGGGGCTGCGGCCCTCCAGCAGCTCCTTCAGCACCAGCAGCACCTGCCGCAGGTTGCTCTGGCCCCCCTCCCGCAGACAGCGGGCGATCGCCACCGCCAGGGCCGGTTGCACCGAGCTCAGCTCGGCCAGCGCCCACTCCTCCCCGGCGGTGCCGGCCGCCACGATCAGCTGCCGCCCACTCCCTTGGGCCCAGCGCTCCAGCTGCTCAAAGCCATAGCTCCAGTGCCCACGCCCCCCCAGAAGCCGCACCAGCACCAGCCTGGCCCGGCTGACGCTGTGGGCCAGGTAGTGATCGAGCACGGCCGGATGCTCGAGGGCGGACAGGTTCAGCCCACGGGCCGGTACGCCCAGCAGATCGGGCTCGGCGGCCAGCAAGGCCGAGAGGGTCGCCAGGTCGGTGTCGGCCGAGCTGAGCACGAGGACGGGAGCCTCCTCCTGCTCCACGTAGCAGGGATCCCCCCGATCCCCGCCGGCGCCCGGAACTGCCGCAAGCCGATGCATCGGCCCATCCTGGACCCCGACGGTGAGAAGATCGGGGCCAGCGCAACTCCCGGCGCCGCCAGCACCGCCCTCTCCCGACGCCGTTGAGCATGCAGAAGTTTCTCCCGTACGCCTGGTTCGGAGGCCGCTGCGTGCCCTTCGCGGAGGCCACTCTCTCGGTGGCCACCCACGCGTTGCACTACGGCACCGGGGCGTTCGGGGGGATGCGGGCCCTGCCGAACCCCGCCGATCCCGGGGAGATGCTCCTGTTCCGGGCGGATCGTCACGCCAGGCGGCTCAGCCAGAGCGCCCGGTTGCTGCTGGCCGAGTTGCCGGAGGCCACCATCCTCAGCGCCATCCGGGCCTTCCTGAAGGCGAACCGGCCCACCACCCCGATCTACCTGCGTCCGTTCGTCTACACCAGTGATCTGGGCATCGCTCCCCGTCTGCACGACATCGAGACGGATTTCCTGATTTATGGGATCGAGCTGGGCGATTACCTCTCCCCCGATGGAGTCAGCTGCCGCATCAGCAGCTGGTGCCGCCAGGAGGACCGCTCCCTGCCGCTGCGGGGCAAGATCAGCGGTGCCTACATCACCAGTTCCCTGGCCAAGACCGAAGCCGTCAAGAGCGGTTTCGATGAGGCCCTTCTGCTGAACAGCCGCGGCAAGGTGAGCGAAGCCAGCGGCATGAACCTGTTCCTCGTGCGGGATGGGGTGCTGATCACCCCCGGTGTCGATCAGGACATCCTGGAAGGGATCACCCGGGCCAGCCTGATGGAGCTGGCCCGGGATCTGGACATCCCGGTGCTGGAGCGGGCCGTGGACAAGACCGAGCTGTTCGTGGCCGATGAGGTCTTCCTCAGCGGCACGGCGGCCCGGGTCACTCCGGTGCGGCGGGTGGAAACCACCGATCTGCCCAGCGAGCGGCCCGTGATGGAGCGGTTGCGGGATCGTCTCACGGCGATCACCGAAGGGCGCGACGACAGCCACGCCCACTGGATCAGCCGCATTCGCCTCGACGATTGAGCCGACCGGGCCGACTCCGTCTGGGCCCGGACGGAGCCCCCGAAGGGCGATTTCTAGACTGATCCCCATTCAGGAGGTGCGATGAGAGCAGCTGTGGAAGGGGGCGTGGCGAGGGACGCCGCCGCGGAGGCGACGGCAGCCGACGCTCGGGTGGGGTTCCTCGAGCGGCTCCATTCCCCCGAGCGGCCGGTGCTGGTCTTCGATGGCGCCACCGGAACCTCTCTGCAGCAGATGGATCTCAGCGCCGAGGATTTCGGCGGTGCGGCCCTGGAGGGCTGCAACGAGAACCTGGTGATCACCCGGCCGGATGCGGTTGAGGCCGTGCACCGTCAGTTCCTCGAGGCCGGCTGCGATGTGATCGAGACCGACACCTTCGGTGCCGCTTCGATCGTGCTGGCCGAATACGGACTGGAAGCCCAGGCCTTCAGCCTGAACCAACGGGCGGCCCAGCTGGCCCGGGCCCTGGCGGATCACTACAGCACCCCGGAGCATCCCCGGTTCGTGGCCGGTTCCATGGGACCCACCACCAAGCTCCCGACCCTCGGCCACATCGACTTCGACACGATGAAGGCCTCCTTCCGCGAGCAGGCGGCCGGGCTGCTGGCCGGCGACGTGGATCTGTTCATCGTTGAGACCTGCCAGGACGTGCTGCAGATCAAGGCAGCGCTGCAGGGGCTTGAGGAGGCCTTCGAGGCCGCCGGAGAGCGACGGCCCCTGATGGTCTCGGTCACGATGGAAACCACCGGGACGATGCTGGTCGGCTCCGACATCGCCGCGGTGGTCTCGATCCTGGAGCCCTTCCCGATCGATGTGCTCGGCCTCAACTGCGCCACCGGCCCGGAGCAGATGAAGGAGCACATCCGGTATCTGAGTGCCCACAGCCCCTTTGTGGTGAGCTGCATCCCCAACGCCGGCCTGCCCGAGAACGTGGGCGGGGTGGCCCACTACCGGCTCACGCCCCTGGAGCTGCGCATGCAGCTGCTGCATTTCGTCGAGGATCTGGGGGTGCAGGTGATTGGCGGCTGCTGTGGCACCACTCCCGAGCACATCGGCGCCCTGGCTGATCTGGCCAGGGATCTGCGGCCGAGCCCGCGGCCCGTGCGACGGCCGGAGCAGGGGCTGAGTCGGCCCGAACTGCAGTGCGAGCCGGCGGCCGCCTCGATCTACGGGATCACCCCCTACCACCAGGACAACTCCTTTCTGATCATCGGGGAACGGCTGAATGCCAGCGGTTCGAAGAAGGTGCGGGATCTTCTCAACGCCGAGGACTGGGACGGGCTGGTGGCCGTGGCCCGCTCCCAGCTGAAGGAGAACGCCCACGTGCTTGACGTCAACGTGGATTACGTGGGTCGCGACGGCGAGCGTGACATGCACGATCTGGTCAGCCGGCTGGTGACCAACGTGAACCTGCCGCTGATGCTCGATTCCACCGAGTGGCAGA